>CAKZYH010000368.1 GCA_937884725.1 uncultured Paracoccaceae bacterium | reverse complement strand
CGTCCACCAGCTGAGTGATGCGCATATCCGCCGCCACCGAACACAGCATGTAAGCCTCAATGGGTTTCAGCCCGCGCAACTCTCCGATGAGCGCGATCATCTCCCGCAAAGCCTGTTTCGCGGCATCGTCAAGGTCTTCGTTGAGCCCCAGCGTAATCCATGCTGTATCCGTCTCGGCCCTTGGAAAGCACACATGGCTCTTCTTGTGGACGATGAGTTCAAACGTGCCGTCTAGGCAGGTTTCGATGGCGCAGAGACACACTTCACCATCACCTTGCGCCGCGTGACCGTCACCCGCCGAAAACAACGCACCTTCGTTGAAGACGGGAAGATAAAGCGTCGTGCCCGCCGTCAACTCCTTGAGGTCAATGTTCCCGCCAAACTCCCGAGGCTCCACGGTACTAATGCGGCCATACGCTTTGGGCGGCGCCACCCCCATCACCCCGAAAAACGGAGCCAGAGGCACGGTCGGGCCAAAGGGCAGCGTCGCTATTCCCGCTTCCCGGTCGAGTTCAACAATGATGTTGCTCGTGAATGGAAAGTCTTCCGGAAGCGTCCCCAAAAGCGGCTTCACCAAAATCCAGCCCCAGTCGCATGGCAGCGAGATCTCCTTGATGCGCACCTCCAAAAGATCGCCCGGTTCGGCCCCTTCAACGTAAACCGGCCCGGTCAGGATGTGCGGGCCGACCTCTGGTGCGCTTTCGTTCTGCACCCGGACATGCTCCGGCAACAGCCGCTCCGGCCCGGGAGTAAACTCTTTGGGGCCGGAAACCGACGTGATGGTGACAGTGTCACCAGACTTCACGGTTAGCTTGGGCTCCAAAGCGGCATCGAAATGGCCCCAATGGATCGTTTCAGGAGCGGCTTTAAGGGTGTGGTGCGGCACAGCGATTTCCTGTCTGAGGTCGCTCCAGTGTGCGGCGAACACGGCTGCGACGCAATCGCCGCACCCTATGGTCTCGGCCGCCTAAGTGGCTCTTCGCAGCGCGCTGCACGACACAGACAACGTCCCGCGCCGTGCAATCTGCCCGGCAACGCTCAGAAAAACTCAAAGTCCTGTTCGTTGAGTGAGGAGCTTTGAAAACCTGCCAGCGTCAGCGTGTTGCCTCCGCCAAGATCGAGCACCGCATCGTCTCCCATCTGGGTGACCCGCGCCAGCGCATCAGCCGCCGTCTCAATCCCAGAGCCGTTGACGTCAGTTTTGATCACAATACGGTCGCCAGTACTAAAGTCATAAATAGTGTCATTGTTGCTGTTATCGTAGATGACAAAGGCATCGCTGCCGCCACCGCCCCACATCTCATCAACACCAACGCCACTGTGGATCACATCGTCCTTGCCAAAAGTCCGAACGGTGCCGCCATTGGCCGACATGTAAACCACATCCACATAGGACGACGCTGACCCGTTATTGGCCCAATGCCCCTGCCCGTCCTCTTGCCCCGGCACCAACGAGCCAACGTAGTCAGGGATCTGCCCCTCTTCATGGGCCGTCACCTCATCGAATATGTAGGTGTTTTGAATCTTGTTGTAACGAATTCCATCCAGAACAAACCGGTCATCCATCACCCCGAAATTATAGTGATCCGTCCGAGTCATGTTCATCTCAATCACGTAGTAGAGATTGCCGTAGTCTGCCCCACCATGAAAATCGATATTGGAGTTAGTGTAGTCGATCTGGATGTTGTTGTACGCACCTGACGAACTATAGCCAAACACCACTGCGTGCCGCGTCGGAAAAATGTTCCCGTCAGCATCGGTGCTGCCGATCTCCAGCCCCTCAAAGTCACCGTAGAAGCTATCGTCCAGCAAGATGCCGTAGCCGTTGCCGCCGCCGCCCAGGTTCTGGGCCCCATCAAACGCAAAGTTTTGCACGCCCACTTGGTACCCAGCATCAATCCAAATCCCGATCGAAGCCGCATTCTTCACCGTGACATTGATGACATCGCTCTCGTGGACGCCCTCAAGCCGGATCCCGGCAATCTTGTGCGCGAAGTCGCCGCCGTAATTCTCGTTATTGTAGTTAAACAGATCATGGGGATCGACGATGTCAAGGAACTCGTCATCATCCATGTATTGGATCGTGAGATCAGAGATGACGAGATTATGGATAAAGTCATCCTTGTCGTAAACTCGCACCTCCGCATTGCCCACGCTCCGGTCGGGATCATAGTCCATCCCGACCTTCTCGCGTAGTGTCACAGTATTTGCGGCCGTATCCACCGCGGCGACTTCCACCAACGAGGAGAGCTTATTGAAGCCGTCGCCAGTGTTCACTCGAGTATTGAGATCCGCATCGTAGTTGTAGGTGAATTCGATAAAGTCACCCGGCTCGATCCCGGCGACGCTGTCCAGCTCGACCACCTTGTCGTCAGCGCCCACGGGTCCGGTGGTGTCGGTGACAAGCTTTGCCTCCTCAGGCCCCAGCTTACCGCGGATCCCGTCCGACACCCTAAACGCCGCATCCTGGGTCACATTATCGGCCCGAATGATCACGCTATCCTCAGACACACCTTTGATGTGTAAGTCACCGCGATTGACGTTGATGGTTTCGGTCAGCCAATACGTGCCAGCCTGAAATTCCACTGTCGCCCCATCGGGCGAGTTGTTGATGGTGTCTTCGATTTCCTGCGTCGTCATCCCGGCATTGACTTGGATCGTCGGCCCAGAGCCCACAGGCTCACCGATGTCCCGATCCCGCCCAGCATAATCAAAGCCACGATACATGTTGGGGTTCACACCGCCCCAGTTGTGACCGTTATATCCGGGCTGCCCAAAGTCGTTCGACTGCACCAAATGAGTATCCGGCGTGACTTCGGCAAAATCTGGATTGCTTGACGCGGTGTAGTTCCCGGATTTGATCTCATCAAAATGGTAGAGCGTCGCCTCCACGTCGTCATCCGTGGACGGCGGCGGCGGCGTGTCCGGCCCGTCCGGTGTGTCCGGATCATCGGCCGCTTGGGGCACCTCAATGGTAAAGGACAGCTCTTCGCTGCCCAACACGTCCCCGTTCCCCCCTTGCCCGCTAAACGCAGTCACCGTCAGGCTATACGTGCCGGGCGTCAAGTTCGCGCCGCCTGCAAAGTCACCGCCCGAGTCGCCAAACAGCGCGTAGGGCGTCACGTTCTCCATACGCGTGCCAATCCCGTCCAACGTCAGCTGAACGCTGCCGATGGCCGGCGCCCCATGCGCCGCTTCGGCATAAACAGTGAGCGGGCGATCCTCGAACAAAGCAAAATCAAGGACAGCGTCATCAGTCAGCCCTACCGCAATGGTATCGGTGTCGGTGTAGGCGAGATAAAGGTCGAGAATGCTCGGGCTGGGATCGGGCTCCGGCGCGGGATCGGACTCAGGTGCGGGCGCCGCAACGTCCACCGTCACATCGGCCGGAAGACTAGCGTTCTCGCGGTCAAGTACACGGTAGGTAAATGTCTGAAATCCACTCGTCCCCGCATCGGGCGTGTAGCGAATCCCACCTTGGGTGACGATCGCCTCTCCCCCTGCCGGCGCATCCACAATCTCAATGGTCAGCGCATCCCCTTCCGGATCGCTGTCGTTTGCAAGAACATCAATGAAGACCGCCGTTTCAGCCTCAGTTTGCGCCACATCCGCCTGCGCTGTCGGCGCCTCATTCACCGGCGGATCATCGGACTGCGACGCACCATTCAAGGTCAGCCCATCAAGGCTCCCCGGCCCGGACCCACCGCGCCCTACAAAGCCGAAAGTCATGGATTGGCCGGCGCCGAGGGTGCTCCCCCAACCGGCGCCCGCCAAAGTGTAGACATCGCCGGTGCGTTCAACGACCTCCGCGCCCCAAATATCGCCAATGGTAAAGTCGCCCAAAAATGACACTTCCCAATCGCTCAGTGGCTCATCACCAGTATTGGCGATCGTGAGGTCAGCCACAAAGCCGCCGTTCCAGCTTTCCCGCACCACAAAAGACACCGAGGCGCTGTTGTCGCCAACATCCCCATCACCGGGATCGGGCGCAGTATCGTCGTTAGTAATTGTCGCCGACGCCTCCGCCACTGACAGTGCAGCATCCCCAGTCACGTTGGAGAGGAGCAGCGAAAAGTCCTCGTCCTGCTCCACATCGCTGTCACCGAACACGTCAACGACCACCGTTTTGCTGGTCTCGCCGGCGGCAAACGTCACCTGACCCGACCGCGCCACATAGTCGGACCCCGCCACAGCGGTCCCATCAGCCGTTGTGAAATCGACTGTGACCGGCCCCGATTTCGGCTCGGACAAAGTCAGCGTAAAGGTCACGCTAGTACTGCCGCCGTCGCCTTCCAAAATGCTCTGTCCGCTCACAGACAAAACCGCTGGATCACTGGGCAGCGTCCCGTCACCCGGATCATCGGATGGATCGTCCCCGGGATCGTCCGACGGGTCGTCCACCGGGTCATCGATGGGCGTACCCGAGCCGTCCGAACCTTCACCCAGCAGCGTGTCCAGCAAGTATTCGAACGCTGCCTGCCGCGGGGTCTGCCAGTCGCCTTCTACCACCCCGCCAGTATCGCCCGAGTTCGGATTCCACGCCCAAAATGCCCAGTCGATATCGTTCTCAGTCAAATAGTCAGCCAAGGCCGGCCCCCAGGCCTGATCGATGGCACTGTCAAAGGTCGACCCAAACTCGCCCACCAGAACCGGCGCGATCCCCTGCTCCTCGATAAACCCCCAGTTCTCGCGAAAAATCTCCGGAAGGTCGGTTTCCGGATCAAACCCGGCTTCGAAGAAATAGGGCTGCCCGAACACCGACGTCGCGTATTCGTGAGGCGAGTACACAAGCTTGTCGTCAGCGCTCAAAACGACCGGCCGGTCAGCAACCCCCTGCAAGTTACCGCCCCACCAATGGCTGTCGCCCTCGTAGGTCTCAACGCCCTCCACGATGATCAGCTCATCAGGATGGCTCTGGAGGAGCATGTTGCCCGCGCTCTCCGCGATCGGGGCCCACTCGTCCCACGAATAACCATGGGGCTCGTTGTAAAGATCAAACCCGATGCCCGCCGGATGATCGCCGAACTTGTCGGCCATAGCGGCCCACTGATCGAGAAAATCTTGCTCGTTCGGAATGCGCCCGCCGGCCTCCGGCCCGTCGCCCGGCGTCGTGCGGTGCATGTCCAGCAACACCGCGATGCCGCGTTCCGCCGCTGCATCCAAAAAGCGCTCTAACACTTCGTGGGAGGTCAGCCCGGCCAAATCCGGGTTTTCACCAGTATTGATGCTCCCCGGCATGCGGTCGTTCAGCGCCAACTCACCGGCAAAGGGCAGCCGGATCATGTTGAAGCCAAAGCCCGCAATCTCGTCGAGCATATCCTCCATGTTGCGCGCCCAAAGGCCGTGCAGCACACCGAGCGTTGTCTCAAACCCGAACCAGTTGACGCCCTTAATGTCGACCTTGTTGCCATCGGCATCGATGATCTCGGTGCCTCGCGTGGAGAGCGGGCCGTTCAGCACATCCCCACCCGCCGGTGCCGGATCCACGGGATGGTCCACCGGGTCGTCAATCGGATCGTCCGTCGGATCATCTATGGGATCATCGGCCGGGTCATCGCCGGTGCCACCGGACCCGCCACCCGCGTCGCCACTATCGCTCTGGCCGATGGGGGGGCCGGTATATTCCTCGTAGCCTTGGACACTGTGGTACGGCGCACGATCCACACCACCAGCCATCTCCACGCTCTTGCCTGAAAAGACGTTCTCCGGGACGTACTGGAAGCCATCGATCAGGTCGCTGAGCCCCATTCGGCCCGCAATGTTGTCCTCCAGTTGATTGGCGCGCCACTCAAAATGTTCGCTCGTCAGCTCGGAGAAGGACACGCCATTCAAGGTCAGGCTTTGCCCAGTGATGGGGTTGAAGAACCGCGCACCCTCCGGCGTGTCCTCGACAGCAAAATTGCGCAAGCCATCACCGCGAACGCTCAAATAAAAGAAGCTGATCTTGTCGGTTGCCGGATTAAAATCGACGGTCTCGACGAGCCCTTCTTGGTGCGAACGATTATAAACCGAATTGGGCCGAACAAGACCGGTGCCATTTACATAGGAAAGCACAGACCTCAGATCTTGCTGCAAGTGGGCATCGGAGATCGGCGCAAAGTTCTCCGGCTGAAGATCTTTCAAAAACACGCCCTCCAGCAGCAGCGATTGGCCGGAGTTGAACATATTCAGCATCATGAACCCGTCGGGGGTATCGACGGGAAACTGGTTGTGGATCGAGTTTGGCCCTAGATCGAGCACATCGCGCGTCGGGTCGAAGTCGCTCACAACCGTCGTCTGACCCACAGCGTAAGTGGTGCCGCCACCCACAAACGGCCCAGAACCACCAGTCCCGCCGCCGGTTCCGCCGCCCGCCCCCGTGTCGTCGGAATCGTTATAGTAAACCATCCCGGTCGCTCAAAGCGTGACGGTGAAATGGTACCCAGAAACAGTGAGCGTGAAGGAATCGGTAACCACAAACAGCGTGTCGGGATGCACCGCGACGATGACATTCTGCGTTTGCTCTCCGGGCGCGAAAACCAGCGACCCCGCGGCGGCATGATAGTCCCAGGCCACATCGCTGGTGGTGTCGGCAACGGCAGTCCCATCGGCCGTCGCATAGCCCAGCGTCAGCTCTTCAGCCGCCGGTTCAGCCAGTGACACGGTGAACGTGATGTAGCGGTGCCCGTCATCATGCATGTGCATCGAGCCGTCGTCGTGCATGTGCATCATGCCCGGATCGGCCTCGGTCACCGCCCCGCCAGTGACCATGACGGTGATCGGGTCATCACCCGACCCACCGTCAGTATCGCCCGGATCGTCGCCCGAGCCACCGCCCGCATCACCGCCGCCCGCCTGGCCGATGGGCGTCCCGGTATACTCCTCATAGCCTTGAACGCTGTGATAAGGCGCGCGATCAACACCCCCGGCCATCTCGACGCTTTTGCCGCTGAAGACGTTCTCGCTGACGTACTCGAACCCGTCGATCACATCCGCCAAGCCCATGCGGCCGGCAATGTTGTCCTCCAGCTGGTTGGCGCGCCACTCAAAATGGTCTGGCGTCAAATCATCAAACGTAACTCCCAGCAGCGTCATGCTCTGGCCGGTCAGCGGGCTATAGAAGCGAACCCCCGCGTCGGTCTCCTCAACGGCAAAGTTGAGCAGCCCATCGCCGCGAACACTTAAGTAAAAGAAGCTGATCTTGTCCGTCGCTGGATCGAAATCGACAGTTTCCGCCAGATCCTGCTCATGGGACCGAATGTAAACGGTGTTGTCCCGCACTAGCCCTTTGCCGTTTTCCCACGCGAGCGCGGCGCTCAAGTCCTGCTGCAAGTGGGCATCGGCAATGGGCGCAAACGTGTCAGCCTGAAACTCGGCGAGCGAAACACCTTCAACCAGCGTCGACCGGCTGCCGTTGAACATATGCAGCATCATGAAGCCGTCGGGCGTATCCACCGGGATCTGATTGTGTATCGAGTCCGGCCCCAGATCGAGCGTATCCACCAACGGATCAAAGCCCGTGATGACGGCCGTCTCCCCGACGCGATAGGTAGTCCCACCCCCACCATCATCCGACCCGCCATCGCCTGGATCGGGAGCATCGTTGTCGTAGATCGTTCCGGTCGCGGTCAGCGTGCCGGTAATGTTGTCCCCCGTCACCGTCAGTGTGAATGTTTCGGTGTCCTCGACCAAAGTATCGGGATGGACAGACACTGGGATCTGCTTGGTCTGCTCCCCAGGGGCAAACACGAGCGTTCCCGTGGCCGTGTGATAGTCCCACGCCACATCGCTGGTGGTGTCGGCAACTGCCGTCCCATCGGCAGTTGAATAGCCCAGCGTTAGCGCCTCAGCCGCCGGTTGATCCAGCGACACGGTGAAAGTGATAGTGCGGTGCCCCTCGTCATGCATGTGCCTCGAGCCGTCGTCGTGCATGTGCATCATCGTCGGATCGGCCTCGGTCACCGACCCGCCCGTCACCGTCACCACGATGGCATCCGCCGGCGGTACGTCCGCATCGGTGATCGTGCCGGTGGCAGTCCCATCGCCGATGGTCGCGCCGGTCGCCGACAAAAGCTCCAGCGCAAAATCCTCGGACCCTTCCGCAACCGCATCATCGGTCAAGGCAACGCTCACCGTCGCGCTCGTTTGCCCTGCGGGAATGGTGATCTCAGTATTCGCCGGCGCAAAATCAACACCGTCGACCGCCGTCCCGGCAACGGTGCGATACGCGACAACAACATCTGTGGCGGACGGCTCAGAGAGCGTCAGGTTAAAGTTAATCGATCCATCGTCTTCCGCCGCCACCGCGTCGGCCACCGAAACCGTCGGCAAAGGCACAGGATCGCTTGGCGCACCCACCGGTTCGCCCGCCAGCGTCACAGGTGTAATGTCGTGATTGCTGCCGCTGCCCTGAAAGCCAAAGGAGACGGTGCCGCCGGCCGGCACACTGTCGTTGTATCCAACAGATTCGACCACATACCGGTCGCCATCGCGGGACACGATCCTCGCGTTCCAGATATTGACGATGTCGCCGGAGTAGTCGAACGCAACGGTCCAGCCGTCCAAATCCTCCGACGGCGTTAGGCTGAGGTCGGCCACCAACCCCGCCCCCCAAGTACTGCGGATCTGCAGATCGAGTTCGTTGTTATTGCTGTTATAAATCGCCATTAGCCTGTCCGATCACATCGATGGGCGGAAGATCCGGATTCCGAATCGCCTCAACTCAAGCGCGAAATTCCGTCGAAAACTCGCCTAAATCGTGTTGGCCGGATGGCTCAAGCGTTCAATGCTGCCCGAATGTGCGCCAGTCTCACGCGCAAAAGCCTGCAGTCTGCATCCGCTGTTTGTGTTCAACTAGTTCGGCGACCTGGCGCGATGTGCGCTACGAGCCGGGAACATCCACAGCGCCCACGACTGGGAGGACGCGCGGCGCTGGGTGCTAGCGCGCTAAGCGCCCCAGGCGCGGCCGTCGATCACGCGGCGCCGGTTCAGGGCCGATGCGGCCTTCGCTATCCCAGCGCTGTTCGATGTCCTGGACGCCGAGGGCTGGGACCACGCCATTCGCATCAAGGGCAATCGGAAGCTCCAGGATCAGATCTCGTGGTTGATGAAGCGAGGCAAGGGCCGACCGCCGCACCATTTCGTGCGCCGGTACGACAGCTTCGACTACAGGGCAAAGAGCTGGTCGAAGCCGCGCTCCCGCGCCTGGTGTTTGCGGGCATTCCCGACCGGATCAATAGCCCGCGCGATCCACCCACCGAGGCGGCGTGCGCATGATCGCCGCAAGACACGGAACGGTCCCATCCAGCCGTACCGACGGGTAAGGTGCGCCGACAGACCGGGTACGCGAAGCCTCAAGCCGACGTATGTGGCCGATCAGCATCCAAATCGGGGCTACCGGTCCACTCCCTGCGCCGACCCACCGCCGATCTCGACTCGCGTGCCGGTCCCGTCGGCGCTATCGTGCATACGCTGAACCCGGCTGGGGCATGCCGGTTAGAACTTGTGGCAAGTTGGCCTTTGCCAACACACCCCAAAAAATGAACATTTCCTAACACATTAAAGACATTCTTCATCCTTAGGTTGTCGCATATCGGGCACGGGAGATGGCAGCATGTCCAACTTCGCGTTGCGTATTTCTGACTTCTTAAGCATTCATATTTGGGTGCCATCGATTGGCATCACAGTATTATTACTCTCTGCGCAACCGGCGTTGTCCCATGAGGCGTGGCTGCTTGAACCAAAAACAATGCTGGAATTGTTTGATGCACCACTATCGGGTGTGTGGCAGTCGGTATCGGTCGTCTCCGTTTCAATCGCAGCCGCACTCTTTCTTGCGATGGTTCTTGCGGAATACCTCGATCGACGCTTTCAACCGCTTGAGCAGCGCCTTGATCGCAAGTATCGTGACAGGATGCGCCACATAGCCTTGTTGATCTTAAGGGTTACCCTTGGATCGATGATGATCGCAGCGGCGATTGGATTCAATCCTAGGTATGGCACCGAGATTTTCGCAGAGCCAACCTTATTTGTCCCAGACCTTGAACTGACTGGCGCCACCACTGCTGCATCTATCGTTGCCGGCATCCAGCTCCTCGCAGGTGCTGCACTTGTTCTTGGCCTTTACGTCAACCTTGCGTCCGTGGTGACAATAATTCTTGTTGCCGTTGGCTTCATCCTCTTTGGTCCGCAGATTATGCTGTCGTACGCGGGGCACCTCCTCGCCCCGGCTATAATTCTGATCGCGGAAGATCCGGATCGCTTCGAACACAACAATCCACGTGATGCGCACGTGGAGAAATTGGTCCAAAGGGCGTTCCCATTCCTCACGCTGGAACGCAGCCTCGTCATGATGAGGGTGATGACGGGTCTTACATTCATGTACCTCGCTGTAATGGATAAGTTTCTGCACTCGCCGCAGTTGGAAGCGATCATCGAATCCCACTTCATGCCAACATTCGGGATCCCACCCGAAGCTCTTGTATTTGTTATGGCAGCCGTTGAGTTAGCTGGTGGCTTCGCACTGGTTGTGGGTATCGCAGAGCGGCTTGTTGCGGGCTTTCTTATTGGCGCAATGCTATTTTTTGCACTTGTCCTGGGAGAGTCACCCCTTCTCCACGCAAACATCATTGGAATATTGATTGCTATCATCCTTCTTGGGCCAGGCTACATTGACACAAAACAGAGTTTGCGACCGGGGCGGGAACGCATCACGTTTGCTACAGTAAGGATCGTTGCTGTGGCGGTCGTTGCTACATCCGTGGCCCTTTCGAGCTTGTGGGTGAGCGACCTTCGGGCCCGAGTGCCGGCTGCCGACGCGCGTCTTGTTCACTACACAGGTTCAGAGGCGACCCAGCCACGTCTTGATGGCGTTAAGATCACGCAGCTTGACGACCAATTCTTCCGCGTTGACATCGCGACCCGAGGCTTCCTCTTCACAGCTAATCAACTGCGCGCGGACGATCTTCCTTTTCAAGGGCATGCACATGTCTATGCGGGCAGCACAAAGATCGCGACCCTCTACGGGCGGGAAGGAATTGTCGGACCAGTACCAGACGACGTGACGATTTTGACAATCACGCTCATGAATACGCTGCATTGTTATGTGTCAACAAATAATGGCGTACTGATTATTGAGGCATTAATTCATCGATCTACCGAGCACAATTATTTCAATTGAATCAACATAGATACATATTGATCAGAAACCGATAGATAAATGTATATGTATTACAGAAATATTCCGATCAACCTCATACGAAATAACGCGACGAGGATCACCGCATCTCGAACGCGTAAGTGGCTTCCTGCGCTGCGTGCCTCGCGGTTTTACCGCATATCTGAGACAGCATCAGTCACTGAGTTGGGCCTCACGTTACCATTTCAGCTAATAGCGCTGTAAGTGCAATAGGCGTTCAATCGTTCGCTTGCCAGCGACACCCAAACGTGGCGCATTTGTGCTAGGGCCGGGACTCATAACCAGTAACTGACTGTTGCGGCGAGACAGACTG
>CAKZYH010000367.1 GCA_937884725.1 uncultured Paracoccaceae bacterium | reverse complement strand
TGATGCCCGTCGTTGGATCTTTGACGGCGATCTTGCCGAAAAGAGTTTCCTTTACATGGCCGAGCGGGCGCCTGATGCGGATGCCTACCTCATCAACGGGATGTGCAACTTTCGCACTGGACCCGCCGGTATGCCGGAGCGGCCGCTGCACCTGACACCGCGGCTTGAGGCGCTGCTCGGTAAGCCCGTCATCGGCCATGACACCGCGCTTTATTGGGCCATCTTCCGCGATCTTGGGATCGGCCCTGAAGGGCGACATGGGCGCCTTTTGGACAGCCTCCAGCGGGCGCAAGTTGATGCATAAGATCGTAGCGCTTTGGGCGGTGCCTCGGTCCACCTCGACGGCGTTTGAATGGATGATGCGCCAGCGCGGCGACATGGACTGTCTCCATGAACCCTTTGGCGAGGCCTGGTATCAGGGCGAGGACCCGCTTTGGCCGCGCTTTAGTGATGGCGAGAAGGTGACCCCCGGGCTGACGCTGGAGAGCGTCTGGGAAGACATCAAGGCGCGGGCTGAGCGCGGGCCTGTCTTCATCAAAGACTTTCCCCACTACATCAGCCACATGTGGACGCCAGAGTTCTTGGCGCATTTCACGCACTGTTTCCTGATCCGCGATCCCGCCAAGACGATCTCCTCCATGCACGACAAGTGGCCGAACTTTCACGAGGCGGAGGTCGGCTTTCCTGAGCAGCGTGCCCTGTTCGACCTTTTGTGGGCGCTGAATGGTGCGCCTCCCCCGGTGCTCGACAGCGACGATCTCTTGGAAGACCCGGCTGCGATGGTGGCTGCTTTTTGTGCTGCGGTGGACATTCCCTTCATTTCGCAGGCGCTGCGGTGGGAGCCGGGTGGTGATCCGTCAGAGCACTCTTGGTGGGACGGCGGGTCCTTTCACCACAACCTTGCCAAATCCACCGGGTTGACGCCGCAGCCGCGCAAGTATGTCGAGATCGCCGATGCGCCGGACCGCGTGCGCCGCGTCCACCGCCGGATGAAACCGCATTATGATCGGCTTCACGCGCACCGCATGATGCCGGCGCGGCAGGGCGCCGATGCCTGATTCTATGCCTGACCACGCGCCGAGCTTCCAAAACTATATTGACGGCGCCTTTGTGGGTGGCGGGGCCGGCGCCATCGACGTCACCGATCCTGCCACCGGTGAAGTGGTCGGGACCCAAGCGCTGGCCGATGCCCGGGATGTGGACCGCGCGGTGAATGCCGCGGCGCGTTTGCACCGCGAGCGCACTCTACGCGACATGCGCCCCATCGAGCGGGGCCGCATGGTTCAGGCGGTGGGCCAGTACCTCACCGCGCACCGCGAAGAGATCGCGCGGTTGCTGACGCTGGAGCAGGGCAAGCCGATCTGGGAAAGCCTCATCGAGGTGGACGGCGCGGCCCGTTATTTCGAGTACTACGGCAACCAGGCTGCCACCGTGGAAGGGCGCTCGGTGCCCCTCGGCGAGGGGTATTTCGACTGGACCGAGGCCGAGCCCTACGGCGTCTCCGCGCAGGTCATTCCGTGGAACTACCCCATTGAGATGACCGCCCGGTCACTGGCCCCGGCGCTCGCGACTGGCAACGCGTGTGTGGTGAAATCGCCTGAGCTGACGCCGCTCACCGCCACATGGATCGCGCGTGCGGCCGAGGCGGCAGGGCTGCCGGCAGGGGCGGTGAACATAATCTGCGGGATCGGCACGGAGGCGGGCGCAGCGCTTTGCGCGCACCCCGGTGTCAACCAGATCGTCTTCACTGGATCGGTTCCGACTGGCATCGCGATCGCCACCGCAGCGGCGCAAAACATCGTCCCCTGCGTGCTGGAGCTGGGGGGCAAGTCGGCGGCCATCGTGCATGACGATGCTGATCTCGCCGCGTTCGAGAACGACATCCGCTGGGGCATTTACTTCAACGCCGGGCAGGTTTGTTCGGCCATGAGCCGCGTAATCGTTCACGAGAGCCGTGTCGACGAGCTGATTGGACGGGCGGAGTCGGTAGCCCGGGGTCTGCAAATGCGGCCAGGCATTGAATGCGAAGAGTTCGGGCCGACCATGGGCAGCCTCGTGTCAGACGGGCAGCGGGAGCGGGTGGCGGGCATGGTCGATGCGGCGCGCGGGGAAGGGGCCAGCGTGGTCAGCGGCGGCTACGTGCCTAACAAGACGGGTGCCTTCTACGCGCCAACGGTCCTGGCGGGCGTCACGCCGGACATGGCGATTGCCAATGAAGAGGTGTTTGGCCCCGTCCTTTCGATCCTCACCTTCCGCGGTGATGCTGAGGCGATCGAGATTGCCAACGCCACGCCCTATGGCCTGGCAGCTGGCGTGTTCACCGGTGACCTCGACCGCGCAACGCGGGCCGCGCGGCGGCTGCGCGCGGGCCAGGTATATGTGAACGAGTGGTACGCCGGCGGGGTCGAAACGCCCTTCGGCGGGTACGGCAAGTCTGGCTATGGTCGCGAGAAGGGCCGCGAGGCGCTCTGGAATTACGTCCAGACCAAGAACATCGCGATCAAGCTCGCAGGACCGACATGAGCGGTCTGGACGAAGATTTGTGTCGGATAGGCTTTGGTCATGCCAGACTTCACGGCGTGACGTAATGCTGGCGCAAAGGCCGACGGTCCAGTAACGTTCGTCTCCGTACCTCGCATGGGACGCTAAAAGGTCCGTATGTTAGCCATGCCGTGCATCCAACTGCCGCTCCTCCCGACGGAGCCTGTCAAGTAATGCGAGGTGGAGATCATAAGTAATCTCGTGAACACCGCATTATGAAGGGGGCGATGCTGGCGGCTTGTCTTGTGAGCGTCGCATCGGTGGCGCAGGCGGCATGCGTGTCAGTCGAGGAGGAACTTGCTGTTCTATCGAGTCCGTCGCCACAGGGCACTGTCTGGGGTGCCATTGAAGACGGGCAGTGTGGTGTTGAGGTTACTGGCCAGTGTCGTGCGCCTTACTGCTTTGTCTTCGTGGGTGGGCTTGCTGGATGGGTTGATGCGCGCTCGCTCAAAGCTGAGGCCGATGAGACCATTGTTCAGTCTATGCGCTATTCTGTCGATGGCGTCGTCGGTACTGCCAGCGCGATGGGTCGCGAACAACCGCTGACTTTAGAGATTGGGTCTGAATTAGCGTTTGACCTCACTGTTTGGCCGCCTCGTGTTGCATTGCCCAATAATGCTATGCCCTCCACAGATATGTCTCATGAAGGCAGTGGATTATTTGTGGCGAGGGCCAATTCATTTGTCGGGCTTCCCATGCAGACAGTCATTGATTTCGAACAACTTGGCGCTGAGCGTGCTGTAGCAAACCTGCGCGCCGAGGGGCCGCTCGCGACCATGGAAGGGCAGTTGACGCTCGTACGACTTGGCGGCCCAACACGTTCCGTTTCGCAGGATGACGCTGCGTCGGCGCAGGGTGGCGTTGAAGCTCGTGCCGATGACGGGCGGCCGGATGCGCCAGCAGCCGCCAAGGCCGACGAGAGGGCGCAGGAGCGGCGGGACGTCCGGGCACCAGATGCCGATGAGCAAACGCAAGCGTTCGCGCCATCGGTTCAAAGCCAACAGTCCAGCCCGAATACTGCAGCAGCATGCACCGAACTCAGTGCGCGGATACGGCCTATTCTGCGCGGCGGTGACGATCAGCAGCGCGAATTGTTGATGCAGGTGATGTTGTCTGAAGGGGTCGTCACAATCAGCAATCAAGATGACGCCACGTGTCAATTGTTATCAGCGCGGTTTGCCCAGGTAGGACTGATATCGGAGGCATTGCAATGATCCGAATGGCAGCACTTCTTATTGCATTGCCGTTGTGCTTCGCGGCGCCTGTATTGGCGCAGAATAGCGCGATCGAAGACATTAATGCGATCACGCTTGAGGTAACGAACGCGTTTTCTGAAGGAGCCCTGTCTCCTGAACGCTATGAACGCCAGCTTGAGGCTCTGATGGAGCTTCGTGGCCAAGAAATGCGTGGCGAAGGTGCGATTGTTGAGCGGTTAGCTTGGGCTGATGAACCCGAGCTGGCGGTCGCGACGGCGGGCACGGCGCTCGCCATCGTCGGTGTACCTGACGATGCCGCGGGTGAAGTGGTCGCAATTCATGACAACGGGCATCGTGAAGTCCTCGACATCACTTTGACCGAGGACGGCGAATTGGCGTTGGTTCTGCCGGCGCGCCCAGCCGATTTTGATGAAGGCGGGCGCTATACGATCTCGGTTCCAGGTGCGCTGGGTGTGTTGACGGCAGAGCTTCAGCCCGTGCAGCGCATCGAGGGCGCTGGGGCAATTCTGGGCCGGTTAATTGCACAAGGCGCTGTTGAACGCGTGGAGCGTGCGGGGGAGGACCCGGCCGCGCTGGCGGCATTGATGGACACAGCGCCGTCGCAGATCCCGCCCGAGCTGTCAGCCGATGCGCTGCTCTTGGCCATGTGGCGCGCCGGCGGGCAGGGCGATCCGTTCTTCTCTATACTTCGGACGGGAGCGATCGACCGCGAGGCTTTTCCAAGTATCAGCGACGCAGACCAGGCTGTCCTTGATATCATCCTCACGTCGGTTCTGATGAACGGTGTGAACCCGGCGGCCCTGCGCGGGCCGCCTGATATTTTGAACCGCATCAATGACGACGCGCCGCACCCACCTCGTGCTCGGCTGTGGCGTGCCTCGCTGGGTCAGACTATTGCCATCCCAACCATCGATGATTTCACTGATATCGGACCCGCCATCGAACAGGGGCGGGAATTGGCGATCCAACGTGAAGTTTATCTCGGTGCAGCCAAAGATACGCACAAGGTGATTGACTTTGTGGCCAACTGAGGGGACCCGGCCGTCGGTGCAGCTTCAGTCTCGATCGGTGCAGCGCTGACGCTTGTCGATCAAGCTATGAAGGCGGCGCTGCATAATTTCCCTGCAGACATCAGCCTATCGGCCCGTGCGGGACCAAGTGCATCCATGCTCGCGGATGATAGCCGGCCCATGGTGGTCGACGCGGCGATCGGTGCGCACAGCAAACCCTACGTCGCTTATGCCATTCAGGACGGGCTGGACCTTGCACTGACGGGCCTCGCTCTCGCAGCGTCATCTTATCGGGGAAAGTTCGGCAACATCGAAAAAGCGATTGAAGCCGGTGCATCTCCTGCTGGTCGCGCTCTTTTGGCGATTGATGACATAGCGGGTGCGAAACAGTTCGCTTTTTTCAAAGAGGTCATCGAGCGCTTAGAGAAGCGCTTCCAGTCCTCTTCCAAGGACGGGTCACAATTGCCTGGCTCAATCAAGGTCCCTGGCAAAAGATGGGGCCCATTCCCCGTCACGACTGAGAATGCGGAAGGGTATTTTCGCATTGTCTATAATGGCGCGGTAAGGTGGCGCGCCGGTGCGCTGACAGCGCAGGCGTGCTGGAATGGCACGAACGACGCCAAGGCCGTGATTGCGGCCATTCCGGAGCGCTTTGGCGGAAAGCATGCCAAAGAGCGCGTTGATTGGGCGGTGGAGACACCGGTGATTTCGGTGTCCGGTGTTGGGTCCCTTGAGCCTGGCCAGATGATGAGCATGTCTTCGACTGTTCAGGGGTCGGAGCAGCAGCGGGCGAGATTCTACGATCCCGAGGTCGGTGCACTTGTGGCGGTGCGTCCGCTATCCGCCGATTATCAAGCGCCGACTGACATTAATGGCTGCAGAACATTGACAACCATCGAGGTGGCGTACCCCTCCGATAGTAGTCGGATCTGCGCCCCCAGCCCGCGCACACAGTTCGCGGTCGTGATATCGGATAAGGGTTACGGGCAAACCGAAGTCCCCGCCGCCGTGGCCTGCACGCCGGGGGAACGGCGAAGCTGGACAGTGAATCACCCCGATCCGGGGCAGCCGATCAGCTGCCTGCTGAACGGACCTGGCCGGCTCAGCCAATCGGACAGAAACCTCACGCTGCAATGCTCCGAGCGCAAGGGCTACACCGCCGCCGTGCAGTGCTTTACAGGGCCGGCGCCCAATTCCTGCTCGCCGATCACGACCATTCTCCCTGTTGACCCGGACATTGGCGTTCACGCGGCGGTGCAAGTGCCAGGCGAGCCTGGCCAATGGAACGGCCCCGACGTTATTGATGAGCTTGGGATTGGGGTTGAGCCTTCGCCGGATGGTCGGCGGGTCAATATGGCGTCTCACGTTGCCGAGCTGCGTCGCCGCATGGGCCGGCGCGGGCGGCGGACCGCGATCTCCGAGGCCGGCGATCGCGGCGGCGCACGTGACGGCGGTACCGGGTCGAGCGACGGCGGCGGCGCTGATGCTGACGGGCGTTTTCGCGCCAAGGGCTATCCGCTGGGCGAAGGCCGGGACCTTTCTGTCGCGCATAGCGGTTCCACCGATTTCAGGATCCCAGGGGAAAGCGGCACCATGCGCGGCAATGCGAGCGCTGCCGTGCTGATCGATGAGGACAGCAACATCGAGTTTCAGCTGGAGGCGTCGCTGAGCGTCGGCCGCGAAAAGACGAGTTCGTTGTCCGACTACAGTTATTGGAGGCGGACGCCGGTGTCGGCTTCGGCGGTTGCTGTGCGCCGGGTGACGGTGTCTGCACCGTCGCGGATCTTTGTGGGAATGGATACGTCGGGCGAGGGTCAGGCGAGTGTGGTTGCTCAGGTCGGCGAGCTTTATGGGCCGGACCGCAACTGGGTTCGCAGCATCTTTGGTGGGTTTACGGGCTCGCCTATGCCCGTTTTGATTGCGGGCGACGTTGGAGGGTTTGAGGCTGCGCCGATGCGGCTCAACGACCCCAACCTTCCGCGTGGGTTCGCGGAGGTGGGACTTGATTTATCCGACATGGATGCAGCGGGTTCGATTGTTGTGCCAGGCCCTTTGGACGGCGAGAGAACACGCGATTTCTTTGTGATACTCTCGGCCAATGGCACGCCGGACCTCGCAAACCAGGCCACAGCGAGTGTGTCAGGCCGGTTGCAGTGGCAAGCGAACATCAAGGTTTGGGCTGAATTGTTGGATCGGAATTAGGAGGCTGGCTATGATAAGGGTCACCGCTTTTGCATTAGTCTTCGCGGCAGGAATATTTGTAGATGGAGCGCGTGCGGAGGTTTTTGACACATTTCGCATCAATGTACCGTATCAGATCACGTTGGGCACCGATAAGTTCAAGGCCGCGAGAATTGAATGCCAGCTTGAAGATAATACAAGATATTGGCACAGTAATAATCCTGGCCCACACACCCCGTTAGAGCATCCATCCGTTCTGATCGAGTTAGGGTCTGGCGGGGCAGCCAGTGGTCAAGTGACATTCGAATTTCGACGCTCGTCAAAATACGTGAGGAATGATCCAGATTATACCCTTTCTTTTGAAGAGGTTCGTGAGAATTACGTCGTTGTAGAGTTATATACGCGTTTCCCTGAGCACATTTCTCAGTACGATTGGATTCAGTTCGAATGCAAGATACTGGAGCTTGTGGATCAGAGCGGCGCCAGGTTCAAAATGAGCACAAACAGCAGACATGACTATGTGTCTCGATCGGATGATGCAGATACTTTTACCTTGTCGTCAGACTCTCGCCGTTTTCGCGACCCCCGTTTCCGCTTCTCCGACAATGAATACCGGAGTATTTTGTCTGGCAGTCAGCCTAGCGCTTCAACGCAGCTTAGCCCTGCCGCAGTTGAGAGTGTCGGCCCCGGCGCGAATGCGTCACTCCAACAATTGTTAGAGTCGATGAACAGCAGCGGAAACTGAGGTCTCGCCTTTGCGTCGACTGCCGATATACGCGCTGGCGATGGCTGTAGTGCTGCCTTCGGTCACTGCCGCCGATACTTTCGAGGTCACCATGCCAACCCTGGTGGCGAATGCTGGCGGTAACGTTTTAGAAGAGACGATGGCGCCCTTGGTCGCGAATGCTGGCGGCAACGTTTTCGAAGTGACGATGCCGGCCTTGTTGGCGAACGCTGGCGGCAACGTTTTCGAAGTGAC
>CAKZYH010000366.1 GCA_937884725.1 uncultured Paracoccaceae bacterium | reverse complement strand
CTAAAGCGCGGCGGTGAGGTCGGCCACCAAGTCCTCCACCGCCTCGATGCCCACCGATAAGCGAAGCAGACCTTCCGGGACGCCGGTGAAGGCGGGTTCGATAGAATGGCGGTGCTCGATCAGGCTCTCAACGCCGCCGAGCGATGTGGCGCGCTTGATGAGCTCAAGGCGTGCGCAGACTTGGAGCGCTGCCTGTGCACCGCCGTCCACCTCGAACGATAGGAGCGAGCCGAACCCGCCTTCCATCTGGGAGACGGCGACCTGGTGGGCTGGGTGATCGGGAAGGCCTGGATAGCGCACGCGGGTCACCGAGGGGTGGGTCTCGAGGACGTGCGCGATGTGGAGCGCGGAGCGGTTCATCTCTGCCGCGCGCAAATGCAGCGTTCGCATTCCGCGCGTGAGGAGAAATGCGTCGAACGGCGACAGGACCGCACCCTCGATGGCGCGCATTCGGGTCAGGGTCTGCCAGATGGGGAGCGCTGTATCGCGCGCCGTCACTGTGCCTGCCATAACATCGGAATGGCCGGACAGGGCCTTGGTGGCGGAATGGATGACGAGATCCGCGCCACGGCTCAACGGCTGCTGGATTGCCGGCGTAGCGGTGGTCGAGTCCACCGAAAGGAGCGCGCCGGCGGCATGCGCCCGGCGGGCTGCGTCTTCAATATCGACGACGCTCAAGAACGGGTTTGACGGGGTTTCGATATGCACAAGCGCGGAGCGGGTTTGCCCAAGCACATCGTCGAGGGTGGTGAGGTCGCTGGGATCGAAGCCCACCACTTTAAGCCCGCGCTCGGCGTGGAATGCACCTGCGACGCTGGTGCCGTAGTAGGTTCCGGTTTGGAGGGCGATGGGACCGCCAGCGGCGCGCATCACCGCGCTGATGGCGGCCATACCAGACGAGAAGGCGAGCGTTGCTTGTCCGCCCTCCAGCGCTGTGATGACCGTTTCTGCGTCCCGCACTGTTGGGTTGAAGTCGCGCCGGTAGCTCTCAGCATTCGCCGCAAGCGCGTAGTCTCGCCCGCGCTCGAATGTGGTTGCGAGATGGATCGGTGGGACCACACCGCCCGTCTGTTGGTCCTGTGCGCCGGCGGCTTGTGCGGCCACTGTTTGTGGGCGCCATTTGCGAGGGTCTGGGCTCACGCGATGACCTCGTTGAGTTCCAACAGGTTCATGGCCGGGTCGTAGACATACACGTGGCGCATGTTGGGGATGGCAAACGTGGGCGCGTAGCTGAAGGGGATGCCGGCCGCCTTTAGCCGCTCCATGACGGCGTCGAGGTCGGCCACTTGGATCGCGACGTGGCCGCCTATGGTGGCGTTGTGGTCAAGGCCATTCTTGCGGGCAAACGCTGGATCGGGGGCGATGAGATGAAGCCCGGCATTGGCGCCGCGTGCGGTAGACGCTGCGGGCAACAGCGCCAGATTATCAGGTGCTTGTTCCAGATGGCCTTGCTGATCGGGCGCGTCTGGGAACGTCCATGTGGTTTCCGAAAGCCCCAAAACTTCGGTGTAGAATTTTACCGACGCGCGCACGTCGGTTGCCGGCAGATTGACGTGGTGGATGCTGAAGCGTGGAGGCTCGGTCATAGTTGTGCTGCTGCGGCTGTTCCTGCACCGGGTGCGGCATTCTTCGCGCTATTGTCGTCTTCGCGGCGCAAGTGGCGGGTCAGGCGTTGCTCCAGCGCGTTCCAGACCCGGCGCAGCGTTTCGACCAGGATGAGGTAGAGCCCCGCGGCGTAGAAGTAGACATCAAAGCGGAAGGTGTCGGAGTAGGCGAGGCGGGTTTCGCCCAGCAGATCGTACACAGTGACGACGCTGGCCACGGCCGATCCCTTGATCATCAAGATGAGTTCGTTGCCCCAGGGCCGAAGCGCGTAGAGCGTCGCTTGGGGCAGGACGATCTTTCGAAACACCATGAAGCGTGACATCCCGAGCGCAGCGCCGCCTTCCCACTGACCTTTCGGAAGGGCCTGCACTGCGCCGCGGAAAATCTCTGCTTGGTAAGCGGCTGTGTTGAGGGTGAACGAGAGCACCGCGCAGTTGAACGGATCGCGCAGGAAGCCCCACAGACCGACGTCGCGCCAAAAGCCCGAGAATTGGCCGAGGCCGTAGTAGATGAGGTAAAGCTGCGCGAGCAGCGGTGTGCCGCGGAACAGGGCCACGTAAAACCATGCGAGGCCCGCGACGGCTTTGTTCTTTGACATCCTCCCGCGCGCGATGATCGCCCCAAGGACGATCCCGAACAGCATGGAGATAATGACGAGCTGCAAGGTGATGAGGAAGCCATCGATCAGGTCGTCGCCGTGCTCGGCGAGAATGCTGGGGAGCCAATCGGTCATTTGGAATAGCCCCTGGCGTAGCGGGCTTCGAGAAGCTGGAAAACTGCCATGGAGAGCATTGAAATCGTGAAGTAAATCACGATTGCGACGGTAAAGAAGAAGAACGGCTCCTTGGTGGAACCCACCGCGATGAAGGTGCGGCGCAACAGGTCTGGCAGCGCAATCACTGAGACGAGGGCCGTATCCTTCAGGAGCACCAACCACAAGTTGCCAAGGCCAGGTAGCGCGAGGCGCATCACTTGCGGCAGGATGACGTTTCGCATGCGCGCCCAACGGCTGAGGCCTAGTGCGTCGGCGGCCTCCAGCTGACCGCGCGGGATGCCGGCGAGGGCACCCATAAAGACTTCCGAGGCGAAGGAGGCCGAGACCGCGCCGAGCGCGACCATCCCGGCGACGAAGGAGGAGATTTCGAAGATTGGTTCGTCGAAAAACAGGCCGAGCAGCCACGCCAGCGCCAACGACGAGCCGTAGTAGACGATGAAGAGCGTGATGAGTTCCGGCAGGCCCTTGAAAACTGTCGTGAAAATGGTCGCTGGAACCCTCGCCATCGCGCGTTCCGATCGCCGGGCTAGGGCGAGGATGAAGCCAAGCACCAGCCCGATTGGTGCGGTGGCGAGCGCCAGTGCGACGGTGATCTGAAGGCCTGCGAGGAGCTCATCGCCCCATCCGTCCGGACCGAAGCGCAGGAGGCCGAGAAGGCTGTCATCCATGGCGGGTTATCCAGTTCGCCGCGAGGCGAGGCCGCCGCAATGGGCGAGCGGCCGCGCCAGACGGCACTAGTCGCCGTAGACGTCGAAGTCGAAGTACTTGGCTTGGATTTCCGCGTAGGTTCCGTCAGCGCGGATCGCCTCAATGGCGGCGTTGAACTTTTCGGCGAGCTCTGTCTCGCCTTCTCGCACGGCAATGCCGGCTCCAGCCCCGTTGATCTCGGGGTCCGGCGTCAGCGGGACGAGGATTTCGCAGCAGGCGCCGTCCTCGCTCGCCAGCCAGTCGGACAGCACGACGATGTCGTCGATCACGACGTCCACCCGGCCGTTGGCGAGGTCGAGCTTGTACTCTTCAGGGGTGCCATACCGGCGCAGCTCGCTGTCGGGGTAGTACTGCTCGGCGAAGTTGGCGTGGGTGGTGGCCGACTGCGCGCCGATGATCATGCCGTCCAGCTCTTCTGCGGTGCCGGTGGTGAGGTCGTCGCGATCCTTTGCCTTCGCCAGGGCAGGCGGTGTGTTGTAGTACTTCTTGCTGAAGTCGACGACTTCGTCGCGCTCGGCGGTGATCGACATGGACGCGATAATCGCGTCGAACTTGTTCGCCATAAGCGCCGGGATGATGCCATCCCAGTCCTGGGTGATGAACTCGCACTCAGCGTTCATCTCGGCGCAGAGAGCCTTGGCAATGTCGATATCGAAGCCAATGAGGTTGTTGTCACTGTCGAAATAGTTGAACGGCGGGTAGGCGCCTTCGGTCCCAATGCGCAGCTGCATTTGCTCGGCGGAGGCGGGAAGGGCGATGCCGGCAGCCAGCGCGGCGGCGATCAAAAAACGGGTCATTGCTGCTCCTTGTGAGACGGTGTTTTCATCAGCCGATCATGTCTGGGGTGCACGTTGCAAGCGGCGCGCCGCGAAATGCCTAGCAGCCGACCTTCAAGCCGCAGTTCGCGAGGGCATCCTCGGTCATGCGTTGCTCGGCCTCGGTCAGCGACAGGAGCGGCGCACGCACGTGGCCGCCGCGCTGGCCGATGAGGTCTTGCCAATACTTTTGGTGAGCGTGGGGCTTTTCTGAGGGTCGCGTGCCCTTGAGGGCGTCGCGCACCGGCTGCAGTGATGCCGACACTTTGCGCGCCGCATCTTGGTCGCCGGCGAAGGCAAGGTCAGTATACTCGCGCATGCGGGTGTCGGCTTTGGTTTGCAGAAGATACGGCGGCGAAGAGCAAAGATAGAGCCGCCAGCCCAGCTCGATGACGTTGTCGAGCCACTCATCTTCTGACGCTGTGGAGACGAGGAGCGCATCGCCAGCGCGCTCGGACAACTCGCGATACATCGGGCGCGGCACAGAGTACTTGATCGCCACCACTTGGTTGATCTCGGTGAGCGCCAGGCAAAGGTCGGGCGACATGAGATAGCCTGAGTCGGGGTGGCTCCATAGGGCCATAGCGATGCCGGTTTCCTCGGCGATTTTGCGATAGTAGCCCAGGAGCGTCTGATCCTGCTCCTTGTGGAAATGCAGGATTGGGGCGTGGACCACGATGGCGTCTGCCCCGGTCGCCTCGGAATAGCGGGCGAGGTCGAGGACCACGTCCATGTTCTGATCCGAACACGAGCAAATGACCCGTTGGCCTCTTTTGTGGGCCTCTTCGCGGGCGATGTCGAAGGAGCGTTTGCGCTCCGCAAGGGTCATGGAAAAGAACTCGCCCTGCTTTCCCGAGACGAAGACGCCGTCGATGCCAAGGTCGTCGAACCAGTGGCGCAGATTGGCGCGGAAGCCATCCTCGTCGAGCGCGCCGTCGGCGGTGAAGGGCATGAGCGCTGCGCACCAGATGCCGCGCATGGAGGCGCGCGCCCATTCTTTGGCAGTGGCGGGTGTGTAGGGCAGGGGCATTAGGAAACGTCCGGTGATCGGCGGGCCGCGCTCATGGCGTCCCAAACGCGGCTAGGCGTCAAGGGAAAGGTGAGATCGGTGACGCCGAGCGGGGCGAGCGCGTCATGCACGGCGTTGAGGATGGCCGCTGGTACACCGATGCAGCCAGCCTCGCCGATGCCCTTGCCGCCGATGGGGTTATCGGGCGCCGGCGTCTCGATGGAGTGGTGGATGATGGGCGGCATGTCCTCGGCGCGGGGCATGGCGTAGTCCATGAACGAACCTGTGAGGAGTTCGCCGTCGTCATGGACGAGCTGTTCCATCAAAGCCTCGCCTAACCCTTGAGCTGATCCGCCTACAACTTGGGCAGATGCGCGCCGCGGGTCGATGAGCGTGCCGGCATCATCCACCGCGAAGAGCGAGCGTACTGTCACGGTGCCGGTGTCGTGGTCGACTTCGACGCTGGCTACCGCAACGCCTGAGCCCCAGGCTTCGTGGGCTGCCTCATAAGTGTGCGTCACGTCTATGTTGTGCTCAGCAAGTCGTGCCCAGTACACCATCCCAGTGGCGCCAGCGACCCCGCCCGGGCCGAGCACGAGAGCGTCGGCTGTCTCGCCAAGCTCGCGAGCGGCGGTGGTGCGTGCGGCGTTCGCAAAATCTTCAAGTGCTTTCAGGAGCGCTGGCATTCCAATGGGCGTGCTTCGGCTGGCCAGCGCACCGAGACCGTCGTGCTGTGCGTCGGTATCGCCTAGGCGCACAGCAACCCGAGCGGCAGGGACCTTCAAGACGTCGGCGGTGAAAGCTCGTACCACCTCAGCGCGGCCCTGGCCTTGGTCGGTACTGCCCAGGCTCACCACGATCTCGCCGTTCTCGCCCAGGCGCACGCGCGCGGTTTCTGAACCCTGGCCGGAGGGTTCGACGAACATGGCGATGCCAACACCCACGAGCTTTCCTGTCCCGCGCTCTTGGTCGCGTCCGGCGATGAGGCTGTCCCACACTGATAGGTTAGCGGCAGCGTCCAGAAGAGCGCGATAATCACCGCTGTCGAGGCGGGCGTCGGCATGGCGCCGGACCGGAAAGTGGCGCACGATGTTAGCGCGGCGCAGTTCAAGCGGATCGGCGCCAATTTTGGCCGCGGCACAGTCCACCAGCCGCTCCATGAACAGTGCGGCCTCTGGCCTGCCGGCGCCGCGATAAATGCCCACCGGCGCGAAGTGATCGGCTGTCGCTTCGCCCGCCACATCCATCGCAGGGATGCTGTAGGGGCCGGGCAGAATGCGCGCTGCGTTCCAAAGGGGCACTAGTGCGGAGCGGGTGAGCATGTGGCCCATGGGCATAGCGACACGGGCTCTCAGGCCCAGAAAACGGCCGTTGCTGTCGAGAAGGAGGGTGCCCTCAAGGGATCCGCCGCGAGCTTGGGGCGCGGCCAAGAAATCTTCCGATCGGTCCGATACCCAGCGCAGTGGCGTTTGGAGTGCCAAGGCTGCGGCGGCGAGCATCACCTCTTCGGCAAGCGGGCTGGCTTTCATACCAAATGCACCGCCGACGTCGGGCGCCTCGACACGGATGTTTGCCGCTGGGATGCCCAACGCGTCTGCGATGAGGTCGCGCGTGCGCCAGGGGGCTTGCGTTGGGAGGATGAGGTGGAGGCCGTCAGGTGTTGGTATCGCCATGGCCGCGCGGGGTTCCATGGGAGAGGGCGCCAGGCGCGCGTGACGGGTGCTTGCAGTGACCGATGTGACGGCGACGGCTTCTGCGGCGGCAAAATCTCCGCTCGACCAGGCGTAAGTGGCGGGCCGTGGCAGGGGGACCCCTGCATCGTCGGCGTCGACGAAAACCTCCGCAGCCGCGTCCTGCGCTAAGGCCCTGGTGGTCGCGGCGATGAGGGCCACGGGTTGGCCTGATGCCGCGGCAATCCCATCGATCAACGGGGGAGCGTTCGTCGGGGCAGTACCACCGGTCACAGCATTGACTGCGAGCCGTCCGGGGATCGAGAGGTCGGCCGCCGTGAGAAGCTTTGCCCCCGTGGGCAGGTCGCCCGCTTCGATTGTGATCGCGGCCGGGCCGGATGGGGCGCGGACAAACGCCACGTGTTGCATGCCGGCCAGCGAAATATCTGAGGTAAAGCGCCCGCGGCCGATCAGTAGGCGGTCACCATCGTCGGTGCGCTGCCGCTCGCCGGATTTGGGTGCCATGTCCATCACCCAGGTATACAGGAGACCGGTCGCGCGCCAAGAAACACGCAGCGTCCAAAACGGCGCACAAGCGTGACCGCGAGGCAGATCACCCATGCAACCGACGGCGAACCATCAACCGAACACGGTGTCGATTATCGGTCGGGGGCCCATCGCTGTGACTGTCGCTAAAGCGATCAAGGCTGATCCGCGCCTTGGCTTAGCCGCAGTGCTGGTGCGCAGCGGCGTCGCAGCGTTTGCTCCCGCACTCTCGGTGACTGACGCTGAGAACATACCGCGGGGCGTGGTGGCTGATTGCGCAGGCGGGGAGGGGCTGCGCGCCCACGGCGAAACGCTTTTGGCGAACGGTTGCAAGCTCTTCACGTTGTCGGCCGCTGCCCTTGCTGATGATGAACTCCACCAGCGGCTCAGCGAAGCCGCAGCAGCTGGCGGCGGACAGCTTTTGGTCGTGAGCGGGGCCATCGGCGCCATCGATGCGTTGTCGGCGGCTGCTCAAGGCGGCCTGTCGCGCGTCACATATACAGGCCGGAAGCCGCCCGCTGGCTGGCGGGGATCACCGGCGCAGACGGTGCTGGACCTTGATACGCTCACCGAACCCGCCGAGCACTTTCGTGGCGATGCGCGCGCGGCCGCGCTGGCGTATCCCAAAAACGCAAACGTGGCGGCGACAGTTGCGCTGGCAGGTCTTGGTTTTGGCGCCACCGAGGTGGTGCTGATTGCAGATCCAGCGGCGAGGGCGAACACCCATCGCCTGGACGCTGAAGGGGCGTTTGGCCACTTCAGCGACGAGTTCAGCGGCAACGCGCTTCCGGATACCCCAC
>CAKZYH010000365.1 GCA_937884725.1 uncultured Paracoccaceae bacterium | reverse complement strand
TCGCCGGAGTGGTGCTTTTCATCGGCCAGCTTATCTATAGGCCACGATAGGGAGGCTTTTTCGCATGAACATTTTTGCTCGCTTCACCAGAAGCTTGGATCTGCCGACGGCCGCCGACGCACTGCCCGGCCGCCCGGACCCCATCCCCACCGCAGAGCGCCATGCCGTCAACGGAAACCCGCTGAAAGGGCCGTGGCCAGAGGGCATGGAAAGCGCCGTCTTCGCCATGGGCTGCTTCTGGGGCGCTGAGCGCATGTATTGGCGCACCGACGGCGTCTACGTCACTGCGGTGGGCTACATCGGCGGCCCGACCCCCAACCCCACCTATCGTGAGGTTTGCTCGGGCAAAACCGGCCATACCGAAGGCGTCCTCGTGGTTTACGACCCGGCGAAAGTCTCCTTCGAAACGCTGTGCCGGATCTTCTTCGAAGGCCACGACCCGACCCAAGGCATGCGCCAAGGCAACGATGTCGGCACGCAGTACCGCTCCGCGATCTTCGTTGCCTCAGACGCTCACCAAGCTACCGCCGAGGCCATGAAGGACGCGTTCGAGCCAAAACTTAGTGCCAAGGGGTTTGGTAAGATCACCACCACCATTCACGGTGAAGAGCCCTTTTTCTACGCCGAGGCAGAGCACCAGCAGTACCTGCACAAAGTGCCCCACGGCTACTGCGGCCTCGGCGGCACCGGCGTCAGCTGCCCCACCGGCGTTGTTGCCTAACCGCCAAAGATGCGCGCGCAGGCTGCAGGCAAGTCGGCGACGGTCAGCGGCCTGCGTTTCTTGGTTCCCTTTGGAGCGGGCGCGTAGGGCGCTGGCGTGAACCAGTACTCAAGGTCAGCGCCGCAGCCATCGCCGGGCGGGGGTGGGTTCTGCTCCCGGCACGTCGTCATACCGGCCGGGCAGAACAGACGCATATGAAAGTGCTCGTAGTGCCCGTACCAGGGCCGCACCTTGCGCAGCCATGACCGGTCATCGCCCACGCCGTCCCATTGGCACAGCGCCAGCTTGATCTGCGGGTGTACAAAAATCCGCTGAACCTGATCCATCTTCGCAGCCGCCGCCACAAGCCGCGCAAACGGTGCGGTGAACCGCGTCGTGTCGAGCGCTTTGCCATCCGGCGTCAGCATCGACTGCATCTCTATTGTTTCCCGTTCCTCCGCGGTCAGGCGCGGTTCGGGCATGTCAGCAAACCAGATATCGGCATCGAGCCCGCTTTGGTGGCTCGCGTGGCCCCACGGCATCGGCCCACCGGCGGGCTGCGACAAATCCCCCACCAAAATCCCGCGCAGACCAAGTGATGGCGCAAGCGCAGCAAGACGCTCCACTGTCGCAACGGTCCGCGGATGAGCGTAGTACCGGTTGCGCGAGGGCCGCATGACTTGCCATGTCGCCCCCTCGTCGGCCAACGCGACACCCCCGGTAAAGCACCCACGGCTGGTGGTCCCGTGGACGGCGGCCGGTCCTCCAACCGGCCTCGCGACCCCGGCGAAGATATCAGCGGCGGGGATGGTATGAAGCGGCTTTCCGGCTGGGATAGGCTGCGCGCCGACGCTTACCGCCGACATCAGCAAAATCGCTATGGCGCTACAAAGGTTTTGAAGGCCCATTCGATCCACTCCGCCTGCACCGTGTGCCCGCCATCGTGCAGGCAAAGTATCAGCGTATCACCGCCTGCAGTCTCACCGCCTTCGCAGTCGAGCGCCAGCGTGGAAGTGTCGGCGCTCAGCGACTCACCATACCCGTGAGCCTCGCGCATCATGGTCAATGCGGCGTAAACGTCGCCCTGACGGGTGTCGGCGATGGGCCGGCCCCCGAGCGGCACAACCTCGTCAGCCGTGCCGTGGATATGGACAAGGTCGATGGCCGGGTTGGGGCAGTCCTGCGGAATGTCGTCCCAGAAGGTGCCGGCAATCGGGGCAAACGCTGTGAAAGTCGTGCCGCGATGGCAAGCAAGCGTCCAGGTCATCATACCGCCAGCGGAAAAGCCTGTTGCGAGCAGCTTCTCCCGATCGATCCCGAACCGACCCTCAACGTCCTCCAGCATCGCATCAAAGAACGCCAGCTCCCGATGGTCGTCGGTAAAGCCTTTGCGCGGTGCGTTACGGATCAGCCAATCCTCCCCTCCAGACTTCGGCGCAATCAGCGCAACGCCCAGCTCAGCGGCCATGTTCCGCAGTCCATCATTGTTCATCACGCCGGCCGCGGTGCCCCGCCAGCCATGCATAAAAACGATGGCGCCAACCGGCCCCTTGGCGTCGGGCAGCATAGCGATGCGATAGCTCCGCTCGCCGATCACGCAGTCGGTATCCGGTCCGCAGGCATGCGCGGCCCCGGCAAAAAGCGCGCTAAGCGCAGCGGCCATAAACAAGGTCGCAGGCAATTGGGGCATCAGTCGGCTCCTGAGGAATTGCGGATCGGGAAACTAGCGCACGGCGCCGCCCAAGCGATTGCGGACGCCCCGCACTCGACCATCGCTGCGAACACGATATCGTGGCTTGTCATCACCGTTCGGCATCGCAGCTCTATGCCGTCGACGTGAAAGGAACGTGCTGTGAGCGAAACGCAGGTGGCTTTGATCGTGGGCGCTGGCCCGGGCTTTTCCGGTCATGTGGCCGAGCGCTTGGCGACGCGCGGCATGTCGGTGGTCCTCGCATCGCGCCGCGCAGACCAGACGCTCGCAAGCCGGCTTGGCGCCACCGCCATGAACTTTAACGCCGGCGATCCCGCCGCGACCGTCCAGCTGTTTGCCGATGTGGAGGCAAGGTTCGGTGCCCCACCGTCATTCGTCATGTACAACCCGTCGGCCCGGGTGCGTGGCGAGTTCATCGACATCGACCCCGAAGCAGTGCGCCAGGCCATCAACGTCACCGCCTTTGGCGGTTTCCTGGTGGCGCAGGAGGCCGCCAAGCGCATGGTGCCCCGCGGCACCGGCAAGATCCTGCTCACCGGCGCCACCGCCAGCGTCAAAGGCGTTCCCCGGTCGGCCGCCTTTGCCATGGGCAAGTTCGCGCTGCGCGGTCTCGCGCAGTCGATGGCGCGGGAGCTTCACCCCAAGGGCGTTCACATCCTGCACGTGGTGATCGACGGCGGCATTCGAAACGTCGCCGCCCAGGACGACGATGCAGCCGAAGCCCGTCTCGACCCAGCCGCACTTGCCGACGCAACCCTCAATCTTCTGGATCAGCCGCGCAGCGTCTGGGCCTGGGAAGTCGACCTTCGCCCGTGGGTCGAAACGTTCTGAACGGAGCGATCAGGCCAACGTCCAAACAGCTGTCCGCTTCACGTCCGCATCCTCCAGAGCTTTGGGAACGCTGATTTCATAAGTGACGACCTGCCGCAGCACCGCGTGCGGCAGATAGGTGCGTTTAGGATCTCCGATAAGGATGGTTGCGCCCCGGTCAGTCGCTCGGCGTAAAAACGCAATCGCGCGCTCGGCGAGTGGACGCTCATAGAAAATGTCCCCAGCGATCACAACGTCGTCCTGCGGATCGGTGTCCAAAAGATCGCCATCGATCATCTCGAGCCTGACGCCATTCGCCTCGCTGTTCAGCGCCATCGCCGCGAGCGCAAATGCGTCCACCTCATTGGCGCGAACCGTAGTCGCCCCCGCCTTGGCCGCCGCAATGGCGGCAATGCCCGATCCCGCCCCCACATCAAGGACCGACTTATCCGCCACCAGCGCAGGGTTATCGAAGATGTACCGCGCCAGCGCTTGCCCGCCCGCCCACGCAAACGCCCAAAACGGCGGCGGTAACCCTGATTGCTCCAGCTCTGCCTCGGTCTGCTGCCAAAGCGGAAGCGCATCGTCGGCCAAGTGAAGGATCAGTTCGGGGACATGACTTGGGCGTTGCAGCGTCGTGTTCTCGGCCACAAATGCAGCGTAGTTCACGCTTTGGTTTTGCCCATCGCAAGCACAGCGGCCCACTCAGCCTCGGTCACCGGCTGAACCGACAGCCGCGAGTTTTTGACCAGCATCATGTCCGCAAGCTCTTCGCTGGCTTTGATCTGATCGAGCGTCACGGCAACCTTTATCGGCTTCACGGCCCGAATGTCGACGCACTCCCACTTGCCAGTATCGTCGGTGGAATCGGGGTGGATCTCCTTCACCACCTGAACGATGCCAACAATCTGCTTCTCGTTCACGGAGTGATAGAAGAAGCCACGGTCGCCCTTCTTCATCTCACGCATTTGGTTGCGCGCCATGAAGTTGCGCACGCCGTCCCATTCCGTGCCCGCTTTGCCGGCAGCAACCTGATCGTCCCAGCTCCAGGTGTTGGGTTCGGATTTAAAGAGCCAATACGCCATCGCAGGGTGCCTTCTCGTGACCTCAATAGGCGCGCAGCCTAATCGCGCGCCTCGCCTACGACATGACGTCGTGCCGGCCTATGGCAATTCGTGAGGCACCCTGGATCAGGTCAAGCGGACTGGCGCAGGTCCATGACAAAACGATCCACGCGGGCGTTCACGTTGGCGGCATTGGCTTTGATCTTCGTCGCGCTTTGGCTCACGAAGCCGGCGGCGTGATCGACCTGTCCAATGGCGCCGCTGACCGCGGTAATCTTCTCGTGGACCTTACCGCTCGCCGCTGCCGTGTTGTCGAGGGTTTCGGCAATTGTGCTCGTCGCGCTCGCTTGGACCGAGAGGTTGTCGACCGATCGCCCGACGGTGACGAGGACATCCTCCATAGCCTTTGCGATGGCCTGGGTGGATGAACTCACGTCCTCCGTCATGACTTTGACCTCACGCATTTTGCCGTCGATTTCCATGGTCGCTTTGGCAGTCTGATCAGCGAGAGATTTCACCTCGCCAGCCACCACGGCAAAGCCTTTCCCGGCCTCACCGGCGCGAGCGGCCTCGATGGTGGCGTTGAGCGCCAGAAGGTTGGTTTGCGAGGCGATGGAGTTGATGAGTTCAATCACCGAAGAAATACTGTCGGACTGTTGGGCGAGCACGCGTGCCTTTCCCGACACGCTCGCAGCCGCCTCGCTGGCGTCGCCGACCGCATCTCGCATCTGGCGGGCATCGCGGTCAGCGGCATCGATGTCGCTGTAAAGCGTCTTGGTTGCGGTTGCCGTGTCCCGGGCGGTCTCGGCCGATTCACTTGCACTTTCGTTGACCATGTCGGTGGCGGCCATCGTGGTGCGGGCATCTTCGGCAAGGTGAGTGGCGGTGTTCTCGATCTCGCCAGCTGCAACGTGAAGCGTATCGAGCGCTGCTTTCAAATCGGTGGTGAAGTCGGCGATAATCGCCTCTAGGACCTGTGTCCGGTGCACGGCATGGCCTGCCTCATCGGCAGCTGCAGCCTCCAGCCGCTTTCGGTCTGCTTCCACCTGTTTGAATTGGCGGATGCTGGCCAGAATTTCGCCCACCTCACCGCCGCCCTTATAATTTGGCACGCTCACATCGGTGTCACCGTCGGTCAGCCGGCGCAGCGCGTCCGTGGCTGGCGCAAGCGCTGCAGTCATGCGGCCGATCCAAAGCACCAGGAACGCGGCAATCATAAGCGAAACGGCAGTGAAGACCGCTGCAGCCACAACAAATGTGTCGCTCGCTGCCATGACCTTTTCGGTCAGCGCGCCGTTACGGGCTTCCATCTCGTCGATGAACTCGTTGATTTGCCCGAGCCACGTGGTGAACATCGGACGTAGGGTTTCAAGTTGCGCTTCCGCAATTTGGCGCTCCCCAGCCTTGGCGGCTGCTAGCGTCGCTTCAATGAGCGGAAGCGCGGCAGCCTCGGTCGCTTCGATATCGCCGATCACTCTGAGTTCGAAGGCGGTGGGTTCGTTCTGAGGCGCTAACAAAGTGTCGAGGCGCGCGGCCGACCGCGCATAGTCTTCCGCAAGGCTGTCCATGTCCGCAAACGCCTGCGACCGCTCCGATCCAGGCGCAAGCGTGACCGCATCGCGAAGCGCAATCGCCCGATCGTGCACGGACCCGCGGAAGTTGATCGCATAGCGCTGTTTGACGGCGTTGACGTTGTTGATCTGGTGAAGGACAGCGTTGCTGTCGTTGACCTTCCAAATGCCGTAGGCCTCGAGACCGATGAACAGGGCCATGACCGCGGTAATCGCGACGGTAAACTTCGCACGGATCGTCAGTTTTGACATGCTCTTCCCCATCCATCGTCCAGGAAGTGTCTAACGCGTGAGGCTTGCGGCGGTATGGTGAGCATGCCATCCGCAGCGACACGATGCTGACAATCGCCCAATGCTGAAGCGGGCGCGATGGGATGAAGCCAAATGGCCGACAAACGCAAAGTGGCGCTTTTGACCGCCGCAGGTAGCGGCATGGGCGCCGACGCAGCGCGCCGCTTGGCCGCCGACGGCTTCGCGGTCGCGATCCTATCGTCGTCCGGCAAGGGCGAAGCGTTGGCCAGAGAGCTCGGAGGCGTTGGCGTGACCGGCGACAACCAATCGCCCGAGGCTCTCCAGGCATTGATCGATCGCGCGCTCGACGCGTTCGGTCAGATTGATGTGTTGGTAAACTCAGCCGGGCACGGACCGAAGGGCCCCATCCTCGACATCTCCGACGAGGACTGGCACCGAGGGATGGACGTGTACCTCATGAACGTCATCAGGCCCGTCCGCATCGTCACACCGCACATGCAAGCGAACGGCGGCGGTTCGATCATCAACATCTCGACCTTCGCCACGTTTGAGCCCGACCCGCTCTTTCCAACGTCAGGCGTATTCCGCGCTGGCCTTGCTGCCTTCACCAAGCTCTTCGCCGACAAATACGCGCCCGACAACATCCGCATGAACAATGTGTGCCCCGGCTTCATCGATAGCTTGCCGGAGACCGACGACCGCCGGGCGCGCATCCCGATGGGCCGCTACGGCACGGTCGCCGAGGTTTCCGGGATGGTGAGCCTCTTGGCGTCAGACGCCGGCGGCTACATCACAGGCCAAAACCTGCGGATCGATGGCGGCCTCACCCGGTCAGTCTGACCGCCACCTGTAAGCGGCGCTTACGTTTCCAGCCGGTCTTTAACGTCGCTGGCAAAATCCTCATAGCGGCGCAGGGATTTGACCTCGACCTGCACTGAGTGACCCATCTTTTTCATGATCGGCAGGTCGAACAGGATTTTATCGAGGTCGTCTGGGGTTGGAACATCGACGATGGCGAGGACTTTGCGCTCGCCGACCACCTTGTAAAGGTCCTTCACCACGCCGGCGGACTTTGCCCCGAGCGCGACTTCAGCCTCCTCGGCCCAGACAGAGAACAGACCCTGTTGACCCATCGAAGCATCATACTCGACGGTGAAATGAAGGCTGTACAGCATTGTTTCCTCACATGCTTTTTTAGTCGGATTAGCGGAAGCGGCCACCGCGCTCGATGACTTCGATCTGATAGCCATCCGGATCGGCGACGAAGAAAAACCGAGCAACGCGTTCGCCGCCCGGCTTGAAATCGACAATGTCGCGCGGGCTCGCACCGGCCGCGATGACTGCCTCGCGCTGCGCTTCCAGATCGTCGACGATCAACGCAAGATGCCCGTAGCCATTACCCAAATCGTACGGCTCGGATTGGCCCTTGTTGACCGTAAGTTCCAATTCGAAAGCACTCCCCGGCCCGCGCATGTAGATCAGCGTGAAGGCCTCGAAATCGAGCCGGTCAGCCACCGTGAGGCCGAAGCACTTCTCGTAAAACGCGATGGATCGCGCTTCATCGAGCACCCGGATCATCGTGTGTGCCAGCGTCATGGGTGGGCCTCCTCACCGGGCTCAGGTGCGCGCGGGGGGAGTATTTCTCAGTTCCGGCCAGGTGCCAAGGCAGCAACGCAGCCGGACCTCGTGCGGGCGCAATCGCCAACATGATTGGCATCGAGAACCCGCAGAGGCACGCTAAGTAAGCAATTGCCATAATTTTGTGCATTAGACGCGCGATGTCAGCAGGGAGTTGGCCAATTTCGCGTCACCGTTCGCGTGCGCTTTTGGCACGGCTTTTGTAA
>CAKZYH010000364.1 GCA_937884725.1 uncultured Paracoccaceae bacterium | reverse complement strand
CCCGCCCGCTCCAGCGTCATCTTCACGGCCCGCCGCCCAATCTCGCGATAGGGCGTATGGGTGCGGTGGAGGAGCGCGTCGATCATGGAGTTTTCAAAGTGCGTGCGGCGCCACCAGGTCACGAACCGGTTCGGCGACCCGTCCCAACCCTTGCCTTGAAGGTAAGGCGTCGCCTTCTCCACAAGCCCGCCCTGCATATCGACGACGGTGCCGTAAAGGTCGAACGTCAGAACGCGAACGCTCTGTTTAATCTCGTCGGCTGGAACACGGCTCACCGGCTGCGGCATGACACTCACCTTCTCAAAACGAAAACGCCGCGACGCTGGGCGACCGCGCCGCCATGTGTCAAATCGATTAGATTAATCCGATAATCGATCCGAGTGATGGTGGCATGGATCTCCGCAGCGTCGATCTCAATCTCCTCGTGGTGTTCGATGCCTTGATCAGTGAACGCTCCGTCACCCGCGGGGCCGAGCGCCTCGGCATCGGCCAACCCGCCGCAAGCCATGCCCTCGCGCGCCTGCGAGACGTCTTCGACGATCCCCTCCTGGTGCGCGGCGCCGCCGGCCGTGCCATGCAGCCCACCGACCGCGCGCTCGCTCTGCACGGCGAGGTGGTGGCCGTCCTCGCCGATGTGGCGCGGCTCGTGCGCCATCGTGATGCCTTCGAGCCGGCAACGGCAAGCCGGCGCCTCCGCATCCGCTCCTCCGACCTCATCGCCCAGCTGTTCCTGCCCCGGTTCGTCTCCCACCTCAGAACCGCCGCCCCCGGGATCGCGCTCGACGTCGTTCACCTCAACCCCGTCGACACGGTCGATACACTGCGCGCAGGCACAGTCGACATGGCCATCTCCACCGGCCTTGACGGCGGCACGGCCGTCGCCAGCACCTCCATCGCGGGGGACCAAATGGTCGCCCTGGTCGCCGCCAACGCGCCGGCCGCCGGACAAACCTGGACGCTGGAGGCATTCCTCAACCTTCCGCACCTCAAGGTCGCGCTCAGCCCCGCCGACCATCGCTTTGTGGACGGCGCACTCGCCGCCCGCGGCCTCAAGCGGCGCGTGGAAATGACGGTGCCCCACTGGCTCCTGGTGCCCGACATCGTCGCCGGCAGCGACCTTGTGGCGACGGTCCCCGAACGGTTCGCCCGCACCCTCCAGCGCGAGGACATCGTCACCCGGCCGCTACCCTTCCACACCGATCCCATCGATTGGCGGATTTACTGGCACCAGCGCTCGGCCGCCGACCAGGGGATGATCTGGGTTCGCGATCAGCTCGTCCGGCTCGCAGCCGAATTTTAGCGGCCCGAAGCGGCCAAGCCCCTTTCTTGCCGTCTGTGTTTTGTATACTAAATGCGAGATACAAAGGAGGCAGCGGCGATGCCACAGGTCAAAGTCTTCGGGCTCAGGGACGTGCTCAAGCCAATCCAGGCCGAGCTCTCCGACGCCATCAACGAGTGCATCTCCATCGGCCTCAAATTCCCGGCCGAGCGTCGCCTCCAGCGCTTCTTCCTCATGGACCGGGACGATTTCATCTATCCGGCCCACGAGCGGACCGAGCGCTACACCATCGTCGAAATCACAACCTTCGAGGGCCGATCCGAAGAGACCAAGCGCGGCCTCGTCCGGCTGTTCTACGAAAAGGTCCCGCCCGTCATCGGCTGCGAGAGGGTCGACCTCGACGTCATCATCTACGAGATCCCGCGCCACGCCTGGGGCCTGATGGGCGAAGTCGGCGACGAGATGTCCTTGTCCTACAAGGTGGAGATCTGAGCGGCATGGGTGCGTCCTCGCCGCCCTCCACCTTTCTCGTCCCCGGCCGCATCGCCGACGAGATCGCGGTCCACCTCGAGTGGCAGATCGTGTTCGGCGAACTCGCCCCCGGTGAGAGGCTGCGCGAAGAGGTCGTTACCGCTCAAACCGGCGTCAGCCGATCCCCCATCCGCGCCGCTTTCGATCAGCTCGAGCACGACGGGCTCCTCACGCGCCTGCCGCGCCGCGGCGTCATCGTTCCCCAGCTCAGCCTAGACGACCTCAGGGAACTTTATGGAGTACGCATTTCGCTGGAAGGGCAGGCGGCCAACGAAGCCGCGCGGTGTGCAAGCCCCGCCGACATCGCCGCCATGACCGACGCCCTCAACGATATGCGCCAAGCCCATGACGCCGCCGACCTGAAAGCGTTCTTCCGCGCCAACGTGCAGCTTTCCGCCGCGTCCTACCGCGCCAGCGGCAACGCAACGCTCCAGCGCCTCATGGGCATCATCGAAAAGCAGGCCCGGCGCTACCGCTTCATGGCGTTCGAGCGCCGTCCGACCCTGATGGCCGCCTCAGTTGCCGGCAACGAATGCTTAATCGAGATCGTGGAAGCGGGCGATGGCGACGCCGCCGAAGCGCTCATGCGCCAGCTCATCTCTCGCTCGCGCGATGAACTCGCCGCCATACTCACCCGCGTCGATGGCTTTTCCGATGCTTGACCTCGCTGCGGACACGCCAGTAGTCGACGTCATTACCCAAGGCGTCGTGCGAGAGTCGCTCGCGTCCATCGTGCGCGAAATGCGCGGCATGATGATCCGCTCGTCCTACTCCGCGATCATCTACGAGGGCTTCGACTTCTCCTGCGCGATCCTTGGCGCCGATGGCCGGCTCATCGCCCAGTCGAGCGAAGATCACCCCTTCCACGTCATTCCCGTCGCCCACACCGTGCGGCACCTCATCGCCCGCTGCG
>CAKZYH010000363.1 GCA_937884725.1 uncultured Paracoccaceae bacterium | reverse complement strand
GCGAGGCCCTCGCGGGTGCCGTCAAAGTCGGCCTCACCCTTGTGCTGGTTAAGCTTCCAGGCGCCGCTGAGCGTTTCGGCCACCAACTCGATGCCGACGATGCCAGCGCGCATGCGGCGCAGATAGTCGCCCGGCGCGTCGGTGACGGCCCAGGGCGTCTCGCGCGGCGCCTCGTGGGTGTCGGTGAGCGCGTGAAGGTGCGCTTCCAGCCAATCGGTTTCGCTGCGGCGCGTCAGCCGGCCTCGTCCGTGAACAGCAATATAGAGCCAGGTGGGGACGACTTTCCCGGTGTCCCGCTTGGTGGGGTAGAAGCTGGGTGAAATGTAGGCGTGCGGGCCTTGGAAGATCACAAGGCTCGGTGCGTCGTCGAGGGTGGGGCCGGCGTGCGGGTTGGATCGGCCAAAGTGGGTTTGTAGCGTGGTCGCGCCGTCCGCCTCGCTGACCACCACGGGGGCGTGGGTCGCGTGGTAGGCGCCGTCGGCGAAGGTCACGAAGGTGCCGAGGCGGATGGCACGCATGGCATCCACCAGAACGTCTGTGCGAGTCTCGAGGCTGTCTTTGGGGGCGTACATGCGGCTGACCTTTCTCCAACGCGGCCTTTGCCAAGGTTAGCACAACGGCGCGCTTAAAAAGTTCGACGTGGGTTGAAAGAGGACATGCCTCCCTCTCAATGCGGTCGCCGGTCGGTGGGAACAAAAGCGCTTTAGCGTGCGCCGAGGCGCGGGCCAGCCTTGCCAAGAGGCCGAACGGGGTTTGCCGGTGCTTTGCGCCAGGTTAGCGCACTGGGTCTGTTGAACACAGTCGATGCGTCTGCGTCGTGGGTGTTGGGTTCACAATTCGCGTTTGCCGCACTCGCGATAACATGGAATCTGGGAATGGTTGGTCAGATGAAAGCTCATATCGTCTTGGCGCATCCGGACGCTCGCTCGTTCAACGGCCATCTTGCCAACCTCTCGCACAACACTCTGACGGCTGCGGGATATGACTGCACGTTGTCGGATCTTTACGGGATGGATTTTGATCCGCGCGAGGGGGCGCACCAATACCGCTTTCGTGAAGATGAGGCGGTATTTCATCCGCAGTCCGAACAGCGGTTTAACGCGCAGAACGGGACAACGCCCGAGGATGTCGCGGCCGAGATCACGCGTCTGCTCGGGTGCGACCTGCTGGTGGTGCACTTTCCGCTTTGGTGGTTCGGCCCTCCGGCGATCCTGAAGGGGTGGATGGATCGGGTATTCGTCTATGGCCGCGTCTATCGCAGCACGATGCGCTATGACACCGGGATTGGCGCGGGCAAGCGCATGATTGCGTGTGTGACCACGGGTGCGAGCGCGGACAACTGTGCTCATAACGGCCGCGAAGGCGACACGCGGCTGCATCTTTGGCCGATCCTCTACCCGTTCCGTTATCTGGGCATGGACGTGTTGGAGCCGGAGGTGATGCATGGTGTGGGGAGCACCGCCTTTATGGAGGGTCATGAGGGCGGCTTAAGCGGGCTTGAGGAATACTCGGACCGCTGGCGATCAGTTCTGCAGAACCTGCCGTCGCGCCAGTCGGTCCGCTACAACAGCGATCGCGAGTTTGATGAGCGCAAGCGGCTGCTCCCGGATGCGCCCTCGCACACGCCATTCATTCGTCACCGGCAGGACTTTGGGTAGCGCCTACGAGGGCCGCTAGCCGTTGCGCACGACCACGCAGGGGGCGCGGGCTTTGGCGACGCGTTTGCAGATCGCGGCAGCGGCGGCGCGGTTTGGCGCTGCGAACTGGACGGCGTGGATGGGTTTGCGGCCGCGGGCGGCAAACCGTCGGACCACGACCAACGGGCCTTGGGCCACGAGATCTTGCGGCAGGCGGCCCTTCACGCGGGCGTACTGGCGCATGGCAACGCCCCGCTTCGTGTGGCCGGCCACCTGCGCGCCCCATCGCGTCCAGCCGCCGCGCCCACCCGCTGGCGGCGGCGTTGCGCGCGAGCGGCCTAAGTCCGCGACGAGCGCGGGGCAATCGGTGATGTCGTATTTGTAGTCAGGCCGGGCTCTGGGGCGCGGCTCCACGGTGGCGCCGGCGAGATCGTCGGCGAGCGGCGTCGTGCGGGTGTTTTCGGGATCGTCGGCGGTTTGGTCGGGTGCGCTGGCGGGCGCGGTGTTGTCGGCGCTTTCTTCCGACGCATCGGCTGGCTGCTTTACGGCGTCTGCCGCGGCGGCGGTTTTGTTGGCGCGGTTGCGGAAATACTCCACGGACCGGCCGGTGATGGAGAAGACGTAGTCGCGCGTTTCGTAGGGCATACCGCCGGTGCCGGCCAAAAACGGCGGAACGCGGTTTGGGCCGCCATTGTAGCCCGCTGCAGCAAGCCCCCAGGAGCCGAAGCGCGCCTCCAAGTCGGCCAAGAAGGATGCTGAGGCAGGCAAGGCCTGGACCGGGTCGAACGGGTCCTTGAGGCCGCGGATGCGCGCCGTTTGGGGCATGAACTGCGCAATGCCCTGGGCGCCGACGGGGCTCACTGCACCGGGGTTGAAGCGGCTTTCTTTCCAAATGAGCCGGATGAAGAACTCGCGCGGCACGCCGTATTGGTCGGCCGCGCCGGTCATGAGGCCGCACAAGTCTTCCACCGCGCGGTCGGCTTCTGACTGAGCGTCTGGTAGCGTTTGGTCCGCGCCCGAAGGCGGGGGGATGCTGGCGAGTTGGGTGTCGGTGCTGTCGGGGGCGCTCGCACGGTTTGCCTGTTCGGCCGCTTTGTCCGGCTCGGCGGGTGTCTCTGCGGGAGCTCCCTCCCCCTGGTTGGAAACGGCGGCGGATACGTTTTGCGCGTCGTTATCCGCCGCTTGGGCGGGTGCGCCCGCCGCGCTCTGGTCGGTCTGGGGAGGTGCGGGGCTTGGGGTGGGGGTCGCCATGACGCCGGCGCCGACGAGTGACATGGCCGCGATGCACATGACCGCGGGCGCAACGATTGTGTAACGCGAATGTCGTTTCATTGGCCCACTCGCCAAAGTGCTCCGGCATGACCCTTGAGCTTCGCCACCAAACCCTTACACCCTGTTGACAACTTAAGGGACAGTTCTTTGGCCATTCGCCTGCATCAGCGTGACCTGCCGGCTCCGATCACTGGCGTTGACAGCATCGCCATCGATACCGAGGCCATGGGCCTTCAGAACGGCCGCGACCGGCTGTGCGTGGTGCAGCTGTCGACGGGCGACGGAACGGTGGATCTTGTGCAGGTCCATCCGGGCCAAACTGAGGCGCCGCACATTGCCGCCCTTTTGAAGGACCCGTCGGTGACGAAACTGTTTCACTTCGGGCGGTTCGATATGGCGATCCTGGCGCACGCGTTTGGGTTCATAGCTGAGCCGATTTATTGCACGAAGATCGCCTCGCGGATTGCGCGGACCTACACCGACCGGCATGGGCTGAAGGAGTTGGCACGGGAGCTGCTGGGGGAAGAGATTTCTAAACAGCAGCAATCGTCCGATTGGGGGGCGCCGACACTGACCGACGCGCAGCAGCACTATGCGGCCCATGACGTTTTGTTTTTGCACCGCATTCGCGATGCGCTGAACGCCATGCTGGAGCGCGAGGGGCGCGCTGAGCTTGCCGCGGCGACGATGAAGTGCCTGCCCACCCGCGTTGCCCTCGACCTTGCTGGGTGGGGCCACACCGACATTTTCGCGCACTCATGACGCTTGGCACGTTAGAGGCTCCGTCCGCCCAAGCACCGCCCGTTGGCCGCGCACTGGAGCAGGCGCGCGCGCGCCGTCACACGCGCCGGGTGAAACGGCTTCGGGTGACGTTGCCTTTGGTGGCCTTTCTCGGGTCGCTGATGCTGACCGGGGCTGCGGTGCTCCCAAAGCTCTTTCCGCTGGAGGCGCTGGCGGGCCTGTCGCTGACGGCGGACGGGCTGGTGATGAACTCCCCGAGTTTGTCCGGGCATTTGGGCGAGGGCCGACGCTATGCTGTGGGTGCGGACCGGGCGATCCAGTCGATTTTTACGCCCTCGCGGCTGTCGCTGGAGGGGGTGAGCGCTTATCTCGACTTGGGCGACGATGGCACACTGACCATTACCGGCGAGAGGGCTGCGTACGACACCAACACCGAAGTTCTCACCGCTGAGGGGGCTGTGGCACAGACCTCCGGAGGCGATGTTATCACGCTGCAATCGGCCACCTTATACTTGCGCGAGGAGCGCATGTCGTCGGATGCGCCGATAACCATAGTGTCGCCTAAAGGTGAGATCCGCGCCGGTGCCATCGACATCACCGACAGTGGCGCGCTATTGCGGCTCACTGGGGGCGTGTCGATCACGATTGATCCGCAGACCGCGCGCCAACCTTGAGTTTTTCGGCCACGCGCCGCAGGAGAGACCATGCTTCGCCTCACCTCAGCCCTTTTTGGGGCCATCCTCCTCGCCGCCGCGTCCGCCGTTCCGGTCGCTGCCCAGCAGTTGCAGACCGGGTTTGCGCAGTTTGGGCAGGACAACCAGTCGCCCATCGAGATTGAAGCCGACGAGCTTGAGGTGCAGGACCGGCAGAATACGGCTGTGTTTGCCGGCAATGTGGTGGTGACCCAGTCCGGTGCGTCGCTTCAGACGGCGCGGCTGACGGTGATTTATGGCGCCTCGGCGCTGCCCCAAACGGCCGACGCCAGCGCTGCTGCGCAGGCGCCGGAGACCCCGCAGAACCAGCGCATTGCGCGGCTGGAGGCTCAGGGCGGCGTGCTGATCACGTCGGAGGGGCAGTCGGCGACGGGGGATCAGGGTGTGGTGGATTTTGATTCCAACACGCTGGAGCTGACCGGCGATGTGACTCTGACCGAGTCGGGCAACGTGGTGACCGGCAACACGCTGACGGTGGACCTTAACACCGGGATTGCGCGGATGCGCTCTAGCGGGCGGGTGCGCGTTTTGCTCAACCCGGGCGGCTAGCCGTACGGAGTCCTGACCGCGGCGGGCGTTAACTTCCGGGGTGCTCTGCAAAAAAGTCTTTTCCTTAGCGCCGACCCGGGTTAGGTCCCGGACATGGCTTTGAACGCGATGGTCCTCGGCCTCCTCCTTACCAGCCCCTGAGCGCCGGACGGTCGTAAGACCGCCCGCTCAGGGGATGTTTGCCAAAACCTTCCGCAAAATCTGGTAAGATGCGCCGCGTGATGCGGCATGGAGCCATCCACATGAGCAATGACTACACCGGCACTGTTGCTGGCAACGAGAACGCCCAAGACGGGACTAAAGCTGCCGCTGACCGCGTGATGATCTTCGACACCACGCTGCGCGACGGGGAGCAATCGCCGGGTGCGTCGATGACGTTGTCGGAAAAATGCCAGATCGCTGAGACGCTGGATGCCATCGGCGTTGATGTGATCGAGGCGGGCTTTCCCATCGCCTCCGACGGCGACTTCGAGGCTGTTAGCGAGATCGCCAAGGGCGCCGATAACGCGATTATTGCGGGGCTCGCGCGGGCCATTCCGGCCGACATCGACCGGGCGGGCGAGGCTGTGCGCCATGCGCGGCGGCCGCGGATCCATACCTTTGTGTCGACATCCGAAATCCACCTGCGGCACCAGATGAAGAAGTCCCAGGAGGACGTGCTGGAGATCATCGCAAAGACGGTGACCCAGGCGCGCGGGCTCGTTGAGGACGTGGAATGGTCCGCGATGGACGCGACGCGGACCGATCTTGGCTATCTGGCGCGGTGCGTGGAGACCGCGATCCGGTGTGGCGCGACGACGATCAACCTGCCGGACACGGTGGGGTATGCGACGCCGGCCGAGTATCAGCGCATGTTTGAGTATTGCCGGGCGCACGCGGAAGGGGCGGACGCGGTCACGTTCTCCACGCACACCCACGATGATTTGGGGCTTGCGACGGCGAACGCTCTGGCGGGGCTGTTTGGCGGGGCGCGGCAGATTGAGTGCACCATCAACGGGCTTGGCGAGCGGGCGGGCAATGCGCCGCTGGAAGAGGTGGTGATGGCGCTGAAAACGCGTGTCGACGCCCTGCCCTTTTCCTGCGGGATCGACACGACGGGGCTGACGCGGGCGTCAAAGCTGGTGTCGATGGCGTCGGGTTTTTCGGTCCAGTACAACAAGGCTGTGGTGGGCAAGAACGCGTTTGCGCACGAGTCCGGCATTCACCAGGACGGCATGCTGAAGCACGCTGAGACGTATGAGATCATGCGGCCTGAGGATGTGGGCGTGACCAAAACGTCCCTGGTGATGGGCAAGCACTCGGGGCGGCATGCGTTCCGGCAGAAGCTGGAAGAGCTGGGCTTTGATCTGGGCGACAACGCGCTGCAGGACGCGTTCCGGCGGTTCAAGGCGTTGGCGGACCGCAAGAAGCACGTCTACGACGAGGATATTGAGGCGCTGGTGGAGGATTTCTCCGAGGAAGCTGCAGATTCTGCCCGCGTGATGTCGCTGACGGTGCTTGCCGGGACGGGCGGGCCGCAAAAGGCGATTTTGGTGATGGATGTCGCGGGGCGTCACGTGACGGAGGAGGCGACGGGGTCCGGGCCTGTCGACGCGGTGTTCAATGCGGTGAAGAAGATTTTGCCGCACGAGGCGACGCTGTCGCTCTACCAGGTGCACGCCGTGACCGAGGGGACGGACGCGCAGGCCGAGGTGTCGGTGCGGCTGGAGCAGAACGGGCGCATTGAGAGCGGGCGCGGGGCGGATGTGGATACGCTGGTGGCGTCGGCGAAGGCTTATGTGGCGGCGGTAAATAAACTGGCGGCGCGGCGGCGGCAGCATGCGCAGGCGGTTTGAGTTCATATTCTATGATAATCCCGAACACAGAACTCTTATTGCGAAACATTCAAATTTGCATAGCCTCCAACATTGCTTGGCAAGTTGATGAGATAGAAAATATTACTCATGCTAGCGCCGTAGAGAATTTCAAGATTAGAAAGGGCGAGAAAGAGCTGAAGATATACTCGCTTGGACTTGAATTTGACATAAGCCTATCATTTAGATTAGAGCCTGAGGCCTTGAATCGGATTGACTATAGAGCGTTATCCAACCTTCAGAAGGAAACTGCGCTCAACATCATTATCGATCACAAATCAAATCAGACTAGATGCTTTGTCAAAGGCCGGACATTTGTTCAGCTGGCGGTCTTTGTTGAATATCAATATCACGATAATGGGTTATTGGCCACAGCAACATCTGGGAACATGTTTGACCAAGTCTATCTCACTGATAGCAGAATACTCCGCATCAACTCAGATTTTTATTTCGTCATGAAAGGAGGAATAATTGAATAATATCGATAAATTCATAAGCGCCTTCTCAAAATATTATGATGGGCAACAAGGCGTTGTTGATGATCTGATTGTCACAATTAGAGACTTAGAAGTAAAATCTGATGACTCGCGAACTCTGATCGAACGGCTCAGGGCAATGGATACGAGCCCTGTCGCAGAATCAGTTGGCAATGTCGCCTTCTTGAAGAGCCAAATACCACCACAATCGATTGCACCAATACAGACAAGAATTGTAGGATCAACCATCGATATTGATGATGGCGACAGAATAATATATGAT
>CAKZYH010000362.1 GCA_937884725.1 uncultured Paracoccaceae bacterium | reverse complement strand
GTGTCGATCCCTGTGTTTGCCGATGGCGACACGGGGTATGGCAATGCGCTGAATGTGCGCCGGACCGTGCAGGGTTTCGCGCGGGCGGGCTGTGCGGCGGTGATGATTGAGGATCAGCTGTCGCCCAAGCGCTGCGGCCACACCAAAGGCAAGAAGGTTGTGGAGCGGGAGGAGGCGGTGGACCGGATCCGCGCCGCCCACGATGCGCGCTCTGAGGGCGAGGACATTGTCATCGTCGCGCGGACCGACGCGCGCCAAGAGCACGGCATTGGGGAGGCGATTGACCGTGCGCAGGCGATTTCCGAAGAGTGGGCGGCCGAGCTTTTCGTCGAGGCGCCCAAGAGCGAGGACGAGATGCGCACGCTGTGCCGCGAGCTGCCGGGGCCGAAGATGGCTAACCTGGTGGAGGGTGGCGAGACGCCTGTGCTGCGGCCGGCAGAGCTTGCCGACATTGGCTACAGACTTGCAGTCTATCCGTTGACGGTGATGTCGAGCGCCATGGGGGCGATGGTGGGGGCCCTGCGCGGCCTGAAAGAGGGGCCGCACCCCGATGCGATTTTGCCGTTTGCTGAGCTTCGCCGCCGGGTGGGGTTCGACGACTACTACGAGATGGAACAGCGTTATTCTGGCGTGAGGGATTGAGGCATGACCGACTTTTCGAGCGGCGCCGGCTGGGTGGGCGGCGAGTTTGTTCCCATTGGCGAGGCGAAGATCGGGGTGACCGATTGGGGCGTCACGCACAGCGACATCACCTACGATGTGGTGCCGGTGTGGAACGGTCGGTTCTTTCGGCTGGACGATTATCTTGATCGGTTTGAGCGCTCCATGGCGCGGCTGCGGCTATCGGTGCCGGAAGACCGGGCGACGCTGCACGCGGCGCTGCACAAGATGGTGGCGCTGACGGGCATCAAAGACGCGTACTGCGCGATGGTGGCGAGCCGGGGGTCGCCGCTTATTCCGGGCACACGCGATCCGCGCAAATGCGGCAACCACCTGTTTGGCTGGACGGTGCCGTTTGTGAATGTGATCCCGCTGGATGTGCAGGCGCGGGGCGCGAAAGTGCGCCTTGCTGAGACGGTGGAGCGGATCCCGGACACCGCGGTCGACCACACGATTAAGAATTATCACTGGGGCGATTTCACCGCCGGGCTGTTCGAGGCCTACGACAATGGGGCCGATACGACGCTGTTGGCGGACCGGGACGGTAACATCACCGAGGGGCCGGGCTTTAACGCCTTCATCATCAAGGGCAACAACGTGGCAACGCCCGACCGCCATTGCCTGAAGGGGATTACGCGGCGCACGACGCTGGAGCTTGCTGAGGAGCATGGGATGTCGGTGGCGGAGCGCACGATCCCGAAGGAAGAGATGTTTGAGGCGGACGAGGTGTTTCTCACCACCTCGGGCGGCGGCGTTATTCCTGTGGCGCGGGTTAATGAGCGGGTGTTTTCCAACGATGCGCCGGGCCCTGTGACCATGCAGCTGCGCGAGGCGTATTTCGCGCGGCGCAAGGACCCTGCCTATACCGAGGCCGTGGATTACGGCGCGGTTCACTAACGCACGCCGTTTTCGCGGCGTGGCCTGACGCGATGGAGCTTTGACGATGACGAAGGTTTTGGTGGAGGCCGGCCCGTTCCGGTTCGAGGGCAAGCTGGAGGAGGAGCTGGCGCCCAAAACCTGCGCGGCGTTCAAGGCGGCGATGCCGTTTGTGAGCCAGGTGGTGCATGTGCGCTGGAGCGGCGAGGGGGTGTGGGTGCCGCTGGGCGAACGCGACTTTGGCGTTGGCTATGAAAACCACACGAGCTATCCGGCGCCGGGACACATGATCCTTTATCCGGGCGGGATTTCGGAGACTGAGCTTTTGCTGGCCTACAGCGGCGTTCACTTTGCCTGCAAAATGGGTCAGCTGGCGGGCAACCACTTCCTGACGCTGACGGGCGGCTTGGAGAACCTTTACGCGCTCGGCACCAAGACGCTTTGGGAAGGGGCGCAGGATTTGAAGATCAGCCTTGCTTGATCAACAAGGCTTGTGGCGCGCCGGTTGAGCATGTATCTCCGGCGCGGATCGGAGTGTGGCGCAGTCTGGTAGCGCACCTCGTTCGGGACGAGGGGGTCGCAGGTTCGAATCCTGCCACTCCGACCAACAAATCCTAGCGTTTTGAAACTCGGGTAAAACTTCCGCCACAGTTTCACGCCACACGGCGCCGTGCAGACGTCGAAAACAGCGCCCTCGCCCCCGCCATGGGATCGGGGCCGTGGTGGCCTTAGTTCCGCTCGAAACGCTCCATAGTCATGCTGTTCATCCCGCACAGCACCCCAATTTGGCTTGGCGTTCCGCGTTCTGCTCACCTCAAGTGGCGCACGCGTGCCGCAAGATGTGCGGGCTGACATCGGTGAGACCGACTGCCAGACATGCTCGGCGAAACACGTGATCCTCATCGCCAACGGGCTTGCCGTCTCAGTCAATGACCGACTGAGGCGCGGGTCGGCCGCGCTTACGGCAATTGGGCGTGACCTAGCGGCTCTACGGCAGAGCGGTCGGACCGGACGCTTACATTTCTGAGACAAAAGAAGCACTTGCTGACACACGGCTGGAACAACGCGGGGCCACATACCTCTCGTTGTTCATCTCGCCTTTCAGGCAGTCAAAGTAGAGGTAAAGATGCCAATTCTGAAGATGATAGCCAACAAACTGATGCGACCCGAGCCGATGAAGATGCTTTCATCTTCCTCGACACCTCGGGTGTCAATGTTGGCCTTGGTGGCATTATCACTGATTTCATGTCGGGCGAAGATGTCCTTGGTGGACCGGTGCAAGAGAACGATTTGATCCGAAACATGGATGCCCGTTACCCATCGCTCGAACACGCGAGCGATGTGATCGAGCCCATCGCAGAGCCTGATCAATTCCAACTCTACACGGACATGGACGGAATGCTGGTTGTGTTCTAGGCCACGCCAGTTATGGGGCCGTGACCTAGTGGCCACCGCCTCCGGTGAGGCCCACACCCGCGAGAAGGCCCGTCCAAGCTTTCAGCCGAAGCCCGACCGCCTTGATGACCCCAAGCGTCTCGATGACGTGGGCGACGGGTGTCCCTTCGAGCGCCCCGTCGAAGTGGGTGGTGTAGGTCTGAACAATGCAACTTGATCCGTCCGGCAACAGTGCTTCCTGTTCCGGGTGCTCCAAGGTGAAATGTACGACGATGTCGCCATTGTCGGCCACCGATGATGGCTCAATGAGGCGGCCCGCGGCGGTCACCTGCCCAGTGGCGATCACGTTTTGGATGCGCGCAACTCGAACCGGCAAAACCACATCGGTCATGCTGAGGTTGAGGGCGCTGTAGCACATGACCTCGCCCGCCATCCCGACGTGGAGGATGGAGCGGGCCACCTGTGGAAAACCTGCGGTGATCATCACTGGCGCTTCGGGGACGATAAGCATAGCCGGCCCCAAGCTTGTCTGGCCGGCTCGCGACCCGACTGAGAGAGTGAGCTGCTCGATTGTGCCTGTGGTGCCTGCACGAACCGTTGTGAGATCAAGCTCTACTCTTGCCTGTTGGATCGCAGCTTCTGCGCTGGCCCGCCGGGCGGGAAGCGTTTCGTCAAGCTGCACGCGGGCGGCCTCCACGGATGCGTCCGCCGCGGCCACCTGCGCCTCGTTGGCGGCCTTGCTGTTAAGAAGCCGCTCGTACTCGTTCGCACGGAACGCTGGCGAATTCGTGGAGCGAAGCTGCTCCTGGTCGGCGAGACTTTCGGTGACCTGCTTGAGCACAGCATTGGCTTGGTCGAGGGAAGCGTTTGCCGCCTCGACGTCAGTTTGTGCGGCGGAGAAAGCGCTTTCGATCTCACCAAGCTGCGCTTCAGCCACTGCGACGGCCGCCTGCTCTTCAGTATCGTCGGTGGTAAACAGCACATCACCGGCTTCGACCCGTTCACCGGGCTCCACCAAAATTTGCGTGACGGTGCCGGCCCGCTCAGCGACCACGGGCGCGATCCGCTAGGGAATGATGCCGCTATACGATTTCGGATGAAAGTAAAAGCCGCAAAAAAACACGACGAGCGCGAGCACGAGCCAGGTAAACAGCGCACGGTGCACATTGTAGAGCGTGATTGGCATGCCCCGCCAACGAAGGTACCAGATCCGAAGCCAGAACGGGATTGAAGTGACCAAGATCTCGATCATGACGCCTGATCCGCGTCCTTGCGCGCTTCGTGCGCTTCAAAGGCAGCTTCTTCCGCCTCCGCGATGTGCTGGGGGCTCCACCACAGCATCACATCTCGTGCGAAGGCCGCCGCGATGAGGGCAAGTGGCAAGAGATAGCTGAAGTGGGCGAGCGGCGGCAAAATCTCGTAAGCGAACGCGATAAGAAGAAGTGTTGGGATGGTCGTTTTGAGTGGCGTTGCTTGGCTCTTGCGCTCTGCATACCGATCGAACACCGCGTAAAGGTACATCACCAGAAAAAGTCCTCCGAGCACGAGTACCAGGGCGACCCACGCCAGGAAGTCCGACGAACCGGGCGCCGCCCACCAGTGGGGCGATGGACTTAAATGTTCGGGAGACATCCTTTGTAACCTTTCGGGTTGCGTTGTTTCGGGCCGCGCCGTCGAGGCGGCTAAGACTTTCATGGTGGTGTACCAAGCCGGCGAGCGACGGCAAACCATCGCCCGTGCCCACACCCGGGAATCCTTAAGGCTCACAGGATGCTTTTGGAGCCTCAACGCCCCGGCGGATGAATACCCGGCCCAGGTTCGCGCGCACCACACGCAGAACACCGTCACGGCAGCCCACCGAAGTGGCTGGCGTCGCCGCCAAGGCGCTCTGCGATGTCCGCTAGATCCGCACGCGCATGGCGACCGCAGGCGTCGCAGTGGAGCCAGAGCGTGTACCGGGCGTCGATGAGGTCGCCGACTGCGCTTATCGTGGAGGGGGGGCGGTACATCGCTGTCTGCAGCAGACTGGCTGGAACGCTATCGTCAAAGCGGCTCAACGCGGTGCGCGCGTCTCAAGCTTCATCCGCCACTTGAATGCCGACGGGACAGTGTCGACCTACCGTGTGATCTCGTTAAGCGTTTCTTAAATCAACAAAGCGAACTAAGGTCTGCGTTATGTTGCTAAGCGGCGTAAGAGTTAAGCTCATGCTCGCGATCGTTGCGCTGATCGCCGCGGGCTGTCAGTCCTCAGGCACCGGTCAGAATACCTCAGACCGTCCCGTGACCGAGTGGCCGTCCTATCAGGCCATCACGGCCTTGCGCACGAGCGGCGGCGAGTGAGAAGAGCGCCGTGATGTGCGCCACTTTAAGGTGCGCCGGAAGACACGGTCACTGCGCAAGCACATGCCTGCCGGACAATGGGGGCGGGTAGGGCTTCGGCTCTGCCCGTCTAGCCGCTTATCACGACGAGGTGCGCCCCCGGTTCAATTGAACACGGCTTTGTCCACGCAACGGGAACAGATGCCCAAAACGGCGCATGTGATGCTTAGAAAAACCCAGGATGTGCGCCAATGCACGGTGGGATAAACTCGTTCGGGACGAGCGGGTCGCAGATCCGACTCCTGCCACTCCGCCCACTGATGCCGATACATTCCGAACCCCACTGAGACCACCGGCCGCAGGTTGGCGCCTTGCGGTTGTCAAAGCCAGCGCCCGCGCCCCAATCACGTGGTCCGGCCAGTGGCGGCGACACGTCTGGATCGGAGCGGTCATTCCCGGGTCAGATGGTTCCACCTGACCCGGAGGCACTCTTACAGATTAGGGCAACCGGCAGGTTTTGCGGACGTTGTCATAGCCCATGAACGTGCCGTCGCTGGCGCGAAACGAATTGTATTTGAGGTCGCACTGGCGATACCACTCGGCGGTGTAGGGCGCCGGCACACCGCCATAGTAGTCGTCGATCACGACGGTTTCCTGCGGCCCAGCGAGTGCGCTGCCTGCAATGGCGCCGGCCGCAAGACCGACAATCCCAGCCGCAGCCGCAGCACCGGGATTGAAGCCGCCGCCATAGTAGTAGCCGCCACGGCCACCACGGTGACGGCGATGCTTGTTGTGCCGCTTGCCGTGGTGTTTCGCGCGGCGGTGGCCTTTGCGCTTTTTGGCAACTTGAATGCCAGGCTCAGCGCGCGGAGCCTCCACGGTTGCGGCGAGAGACGGGCCGAACGTGCCCGGAACGGCAATGCGGTCCGCCGACGGGACAGCGGCGCTCGCGGGGACGCTGGTCATCATCAGTCCCGCTGCGGTCACCATTGCAATGCAAAATTTCGAATTGGTCTTTGGTTTCGACGTCATGTTCGTCTCCATTTTGCAATAGCAGGAACAAGTGTCCTGCGGAAATCTTCAGTTTTCTGCGGAACCTGACGTGAATTGAAGTGTCCACCGTCATTCACTGCAGACTTGCTTTGAGTGCAGTCAATCGCTCGTGCTGGTTCCGACCATCGTCCACGATCAGGATGTGGTGACGCTGGGCTCGATGCGTTGTGATGCCGGTCACAGAAGTTTTGATCGAAAGCGCGTGACTTCTTTTCGATCAGGTTGATCCAACCTGATCGGTACACGCGCTGGCGGCTAGCGCCGCTTTCGGCGATTGTGGCGTGCCGCGGCGGGCAGGGTCGCGCTGAGCGAGGGCAACGGATGATCAGGCTTGCACAACTGACAATACCGGTCAGCGATCTCTCCGCTTCGGTGGCCTTCTATGAGGCGGCCTTTGGTGCTCAGGCTGTGTTCGTATCGCAGGAGTATGGCTGGGCGCAGTTGGACGGGTTGGCCGTCGGGCTGGCGCTGTATGTTCCAGGCAAAGGTGGCGGCACTGGAAAGCTTGGCGGCAGTCTGGACTTTCAGCTGGTCGCAGAGAGTTTGAAGGAGGTGCGGGATCAACTGCCAGCGAGCGCCACGAATGTGGGGTTTTATGAGAACGCTGATGGGAGCACGACGCTGGAGTTCGCAGACCTCGACGGTAACGAGGTGAAGATGTTTCAAGGTGTGAGTGCGTAACACTTGCTCCGATGCGAATAGAGCCGATGCAGTAAATCTGGGATCACCGCATTCGGAAACTGGGATTTGCAGCTTGGGTTCTGACCGCTCCGACCAACGAGGCCAATTGTTTTCGATGTCATGTTGGAACATTTGCCGTCGGGTGATTGATGTGTCCATGCGCACCGCTTCTGTTCTGGTTTTACTTGGGCTGATGGCGCTCTTTCTCGGCCAGTATGGGGTTGGCGAGTATCATTCGCGCGTGGAGTTCAGCAGTGATGCTTGGAAGCATGAGGAACTGATCCCCGAGGGCGTAAGACTGACGATGGTTGATGCTTTGCTGGCTGACCCGGGGGTGGTGGGGCGTTCGCGCTCGCAGATTGACGACCTTTTGGGAAAACCTGACGAGACAAGTTATTTTCGCGATTATGACTATGTCTATTGGCTGGGGCCGGAGCGGGGGAAAATTTCTATTGATTCTGAGTGGTTAGGACTCAAGTTCCGCAGCGATGTTGTGGTCGAAGCGCATATTCTCACAGATTAGAGCATCTTATCTCTTGATGTAGAGCGGTTCTGGTATAGGTGGTTCGATCCAAACCAGAACCGCTCTAGCGCGTGAGCGTTGCTGCGGGCCGAGGCCGCGCAATGATGGTGGCGTTCTGTTCTGCCTGGCTTTCTCGCGGGGGAGCGATCGTCGGAGCCGCCCGCTTTGGCGATGGACGCACCTGCGACTTGCTGCGTTGCGCGATCGGGTGCCGCAGATCAGGCACGCTTCGCTTTCGATTTACCGGCGAACGCGTATAAGGACGGCGACGGGCGACGGGTGGAGCATCCTCGGCGCCGTTTGCGTGTGTAAGGTGGTGGGTATGTTGGGACGGATGGTTTTGGGTGCGGGGATCGTTGCGCTGTGTGTCAGCGCAGGGCTTGCCACCGAGCCGCATCGGCATGGCGAGCACGGCGAGAAATCCGCCGCGCACCATGGCGAAAAGGGGCACAACCACGAGGGGCTTGAATCCATCGCCGACGAGGTGGCGGACGTTGCCGCCTTCCCGGACGGGCCCGAGGGCATGACCAACGCCGTCGATGAAACCATCGAGGCCGGCGAGGAAGACGGGATGTGCCCGGGGGGCCCGAACGCCGTCGCCTGCCAGTAGCGAGAGCCATGCGGGTTTAGCCCTTCGCGCTGAGGGTTTTCGCACGGGTGCTTGAGCAGGTGATCACGGTCAGTGTGCACCGCCACCGCCGGCGGGTGCGTGGCTGTGACCCTCTATGGCGTGGTTGCACGCGTTCATTGCAACCACATCCGACGCTCAGACGTAGCCGTCTTCGCGCTTAGCTAGTTTGTTCGTGGGGCGACGACCCCACATCTGCTTGCCGGTTTTCTCGCCAATGGCCGCAAGCGGGCCAGGGTGGGCAGCGCCGGTGCTATGTGCTTCGGCGCAACCCAGAGTGGGTTCATCAATCCTGTGCTTTTCTCGGACAGCTACGCTGGCTGCGCCGCAGCCGCACCCTTCTTCCGGAAGGCGTGCTCAATCTGATCCGGAGCGAAGCCCTCCGGCACCGCGCCGTCCATCGCGTAGGCATAAAGGCTGGCCTTGTAGATCCCGCCAAGGGTGGACCAGGTCACCACCAAAACCACGAGCAGCGCGCCGATCACGGCAAGCCAAATGACGCCCAGCGTCTGCGACGGGTCGATCGCAAATATCGCGACCGCGCCACCAGCGCCAATCGCCACGAGGGCGAACACGGAAAGAACCGAAAGCAGCGAGAAGCCGGTGCTACCGACGATGTTCTCGCCCCATGTGGCGCGCAAAAGCTCAGCGCTCCGGCGGATTGCCGCAAACGGACCGACCTCTTCCGACGCGATGACGGGGGTCACCAAGAAGGTCGCAACGCCAGCCGCGATACCGAGTGCTCCGGATGCTATACCGCCGGCAACTCCACCTCGCTGGCTCAGGAAACGTCGGATGAGGCCCAAGAAGGCAACAGCGGCGGAGAAGCCAAGGATCGGCCAGAGTTTGCCTGCCGCCGCGGCGATCCCAGCGCCGACGCCTCCCGGCTGATGGCGAATTGCCTTCAGCGCCGCGGCGGCCAGAGCCACGTTGAAGAACGTCAAGACAAAGCTGGTGCACACATAGAACAGGAAGAGCACCGCCCCGTGCTCGATTTTCAACGCCTCACTTTCGGCTTGGTCAGACGCCTGATCGCTGAATATGCTTTGAAGTCCGAGCGGTTCGACGATGCCGAAATAGATCGCTGCAGCCGCACCGGCCGCTCCAACCAAGCCAGGAATAGGCAAGATCAGAAGTCCCGGGGTCGATGCCAGGACCCGTGCACTGGATTTGGCCAGCTGCCAGCTTCGCGCGATTTTACCCATCGTTGTCTCCCGCTCTTCTCAGTTGAGCGCGTCGCGAGAGCTTGGCGTGGCCGCTGTTGCCGCCCCTTCGCCGCTCGCATTACGCGCAGTCAGGATGGCATCAAGGGCGTCCCGCATCCTCTGCCGGTCCCAGTTTCAAGGCGCACCTTGCTTGGCCTCATTCCACTATTGGTCGGTCTTCTCTGGATGATCGTCAGCGACAGCACTGATGATACTTCCTCTGACGTCTGCGGTCTGCCCTCCACATCGAGATAATGCGGATGGTCTCGCGGTTGTACGTGAAAACCACTTTGTGCAGTCGGTCACCAACCCACCGACGTGTAGAGAGGGTGGCAGTAGTAGAAGCGATCGTTTTGCAGCGTGAGCGCGGGTGACCTCTCAGTGTTGCCGAAAGCGTCCAGCGAAATGCT
>CAKZYH010000361.1 GCA_937884725.1 uncultured Paracoccaceae bacterium | reverse complement strand
GCATGCCGCGCCTGCCCATGGCCGAACTGCGCATGGAAGCGGGCGATGTGCTCCTATTCGGCGGTCCAAGCCGCAGCATCGAAGGCCTGCGCGGCAACCGCGACGTACTCCTCATCGACTGGACCGCCGTCGACGTCCCCGCCCGCGCCCGCGCCCCCTTCGCCCTTGCGATCTTCGCGGGCGTTGTGCTGTGCGCCGCCTCCCAAATCATGGCCATCGAGGCTGCCGCGCTCCTGGGCGCCTTCGCCATGCTCGCCACCCGCTGCCTCAACACGCGCCAGGCCGCGCGCGTGGTGGACGGCCGGATCGTCCTCCTCATCGCATCGGCCATCGCCTCGTCAGCGGCGCTCCAGGCGACCGGCGGCGCACAGGCCATAGCCGAAGGGCTCTTGTGGGTCCTGTCCGACGCACCGCCCAGCATCGTCATGTCTGCACTTTTCCTGGTCGTCGCCCTCGTCACCAACGTGATGACCAACAACGCAGCGGCGGTCGTGTTCACCCCCATCGCCATCGGGATCGCCGAAACACTGTCACTCCCAGCCGAGCCGTTCGTGGTCACCGTGATCCTCGCCGCGAACGCATCTTTCGCCACGCCGGTGGCATACCAGACAAATCTTCTGGTTATGGGACCGGGCCATTATCGATATCGTGACTTTATGATCGCCGGCGCACCGCTTGTTCTGCTACTGTGGGGCGCATTCTCCTTTGCCGCGCCGTGGTGGTACGGTATCTAGTAACAACATCACGCCTCAGTGCAGGAGCGAACCCGGGCGCATGGTCAAAACCCCTGACCGCTTCGATCCCACCCAGACCGTGCAAACGCCCGAAACCGAACGGGACGCTGGTACGGCTGCGCGCACGCCAGCGCCGGCTGCGGCCGCGCCCAAAGGGGTGGATCTTCCGAAGGCCACCCGCCCGCGCCGCCGCGTCACCGTCCGCCGCCTCACCGAGCATCCCCAGTTTTATCTGACCGCGCCCTCGCCCTGCCCCTATCTGCCGGGCCGCATGGAGCGCAAAGTCTTTACGCACCTGGTGGGAAACCGCGCCGAAGGCCTGAACGACCTGCTGACCCAAAGCGGTTTCAGGCGCAGCCAAAACATCGCCTACCGGCCATCGTGCGAGGGATGCCGCGGGTGCATCTCGGTCCGCGTCCGGGTCGATGACTTCCAGTGGACCAAGTCCCTCAAGCGCGTCCTACGCAACCACGCAGCGCTGGAGCGCAAGGAGCGCCCGGCCCTCCCCTCGTCAGAGCAGTACAGCGTGTTCCGCGCCTACCTCGACAGTCGGCACGCCGACGGCGGCATGGCCGACATGACCGTCCTCGACTACGCCATGATGGTGGAGGACACGCACGTCGAAACCCGCATCTTCGAGTATCGCGAGCCCGGCACCCGCCGCAGCCGTGGCGACCTTCTCGCCTGCGCCCTCACCGATATCCTCGCCGACGGCCTGTCGATGGTCTACTCGTTCTACGAGCCGGAGGCGGAAAGCACGGGCCTCGGCACGTTCATGATCCTCGACCATATCGAGCGCGCACAGGCCCTCGACCTGCCTTACGTGTACCTGGGCTATTGGGTCGATGGCTCGGACAAGATGGCGTACAAGGCCCGCTTCCAGCCCCAGGAGCACTTGACCTCCAAAGGCTGGATCACAGTCCCACCGAGCTAGCCACGCCGCCTAACCGGCGTGACCCGCTCTCAGGCGCCTCACTTAAACTTATTGGAGCGCGGGAACCCCGTCGGCGCCATCCGCCCGGCCGACGCTCGCTCTCCGCGATAATCCATCAGCTCATCAAGCCCGCGGCGGAACGTGCGCTCGCCATTCACCCAGGTGAGCCCCGCCTCAGCGTCAAACACCTTGAGATCCGATAGCCCGCCATCCTTATAGCGTTGTAACCGCACGCCGCGCCCCTTCGCCAGCGTCGGCACTTGTTCGATGGGAAACACCAAAA
>CAKZYH010000360.1 GCA_937884725.1 uncultured Paracoccaceae bacterium | reverse complement strand
TCATCGATGGTCGCCACATCACCGGTCCCAAACCAGTTGTCGCCATCGAAGGCCGCCGCCGAGGCCTCGTCGTTGTTGAAGTAGCCGGAGATCACCGCATTGCCGCGCACAAAAAGCTCGCCGACGCTGGTGCCATCGTGCGGCAGCCGCTCCCCGTCTTCATCGACAATCTTGAGGTCACAGCCAAACATCCGCCGCCCCTGCTTCGCCTTGGCATCGATCCGCTCATCGAAGGGGGCGTCGTCCATGGTGCGCGATAGGTTTCCGTGGGTGCCCACCGGGCTCATCTCGGTCATGCCCCAGGCGTGGCACACCTCGGCGCCCATCTTCTCGAACGCCTCGATGAGCGGGCGCGGCGCTGCCGATCCACCAACGACCAAGTCCTTAAACGCAGCGGGCATCCGCCCACGCTTGGCCATTTCCCCCTGAAGCCCCAGCCAGACCGTCGGGACGCCCCAGGCCGCCGTCACTCCCTCAGTGTCCATGAGATCAAAGAGCGACGACCCATCCAGCGCCGCACCCGGGAAGATGAGCGACGCACCGGTCATAGGCGCGGCGTAAGGCAGCCCCCACGCGTTCACATGGAAAAGCGGCACCACCGGCAAAATGCGGGATCGCTCGTGCAGCGAGTTGGGAATGGAAATCGACACAAACAGCGCGTGCAGCACGCTCGAACGGTGGCTGTAGAGTGCCCCCTTCGGATCGCCTGTGGTGCCGGACGTGTAGCAAAGGCCGGCGGCCGTATCTTCCGGCAGCTCAGGCCAAGGGAAGCGCTCGTCCTTACCGGCCAGCAGCGGTTCATAAAGATCGTATACGATCGAAGTATCGGGCGCATGCGCCTCATCGGTCATTACGACCACCTTCAGGTCCGCCGGCAGGTGGTCGCGCAGCTTCGCCACCAGCGGCAGGAAGGTCGTATCCACGAAGATCACTTTGTCCGCCGCGTGGCTGACGATGTAGATGAACTGCTCCGCCGAAAGTCTCGGATTGATGGTGTGGCAGACAGCGCCGATGCCCGAGATGGCGTAGTACAGCTCAAAATGCCGATAGCCATTCCACGCCAGCGTCGCCACGCGATCGCCAACGCCAACACCCATCGCCTTCAAAGCCTGGGCAAGCTGACTGACCCGGCCTAACGTCGCCTTGTAGGTCTGCCGGTGGATGTCCCCTTCGGTGCGCACCGACACCAGCTCGCCAGTCGGGTGCACTTCGGCGGCATACTCGATGATCTCGCTGATCGCGAGCGGTCGGTGCATCATGGTGCCCCGCATCGCATTCCCTCCATATTATTGTGTGCCGCTCATACCGGCGGCTGTCTCACAACGATAAACTAAGGGAGCGACCATGGCGGACGAGATGCAAAAGGTTGTGCTGGCCGAGCGGCCGCAAGGGGCACCAACGGACGCAAACTTCCGCCTCGAAAGCGCACCGATCCCTGAACCTGCCGACGGCGAAGTGCTCGTCAAAGTGCAGTATCTGTCGCTCGACCCTTATATGCGCGGCCGAATGGACGACGCGAAGTCCTATGCTGCGCCAGTGCCCATCGGCGGCACGATGGAGGGTGGCACCGTCGGCGAAGTCATCGCCTCCAACCATCCCCGCCTGCAGCCGGGCGATAAGGTCATGGGGATGCTAGGATGGGCGACCCACGGTGTCGTTCCGGCGAACCAGCTACGGAAACTCCCCGATACCGTGCCCATCTCCACGGCACTCGGGGTCCTGGGGATGCCCGGCCTCACCGGTTGGTACGGCCTCACCGTCCATGGCCGGCCCGAACCCGGCGAAACGCTCGTTGTGGGCGCCGCCACCGGGCCCGTTGGATCCATGGTCGGCCAGCTCGCGAAGGCACGGGGCCTCAAAGTCATCGGTGTTGCGGGCGGCCCGGAAAAGTGTGCCCTCGCCGTCGACACGTTCGGCTTCGACGCCTGCATCGACCACCGTGCTGCGGAGGACGCCCGTGCGCTACGACACGCCATCGCCGCAAAGGCACCGAACGGCGTGGACATCTACTTCGAGAACGTTGGCGGCAAAACGCTGGAAGCCGTCATCCCCCTCATGAACCCTCACGGCCGTATCCCCGTGTGCGGCATGATCAGCTACTACGACATGGGCGGGCTCGGCATGGGCGCAGCCGAAGGGCCCAACATGCTGCCGCGCCTCTGGCGGACCATCCTCGTCCAAAAGCTATCCGTGAATGGCTACATCATCTCAGACCACTTCGACCGCTTGCCGGATTTCCTGCGCGAAGTCGCACCGAAGGTCGCTGACGACACCATCGCCTACCTCGAGGATGTCGCGGACGGACTGGAGAACGCGCCGCATGCCTTCATGGGCCTCCTGAAAGGCAAAAACCGCGGGAAGCAGTTGGTACGTGTGACCCCCGCAATCGCGTAGCGTCAGCTCACTCGCGCCAAATGTCTGCCGCGGCGAAATGGCGGTTCTGAGCTTTGCGGGAGCCGCCAGCGCGTGCGATCACCTTGTGGCACCGGCGCGTTGACGGTGCATCAAAGAGGGGATTCCGGCGTGGGCTTTTTCGACCTCACTGGCAAAACAGCGCTGATCACCGGGTCCACCCGCGGCATCGGGAAAGCCATCGCCCAAGCCATGGCGGAGCATGGCGCACGGGTGGTCATCTCATCGCGTAAACCCGAGGCGTGCGAGGCGGTCGCTGCGCAGATGACGACCGCCGGCCATACCGCGGTGCCGATCCCGGCCAACATCTCCAGTGACGACGAACTGAACGCTCTCGTGGACGACACCGAGGCAAAGCTCGGCCCCGTCGACATCCTCGTCTGCAATGCTGCGGTGAACCCCTACATCGGCCCGCTACTCGACGTGCCGGACGATGCCTTCGCCAAAACCATTGCAGTGAACATTCGCGCCAACATGAAGCTTGCAGCGCGCGTCGTGCCCGGCATGCGGGAGCGGCGCGATGGTGCAATCATCGTCATCTCATCCATCGCAGCCTTCAAGGGCACGTCGATGCTGGGCCTCTACGCCATAACGAAGGCGGCGGACGTGCAGCTGGTGCGCAATCTCGCGTGTGAGTTCGGCGCCGACAACATCCGCGTCAACGGCCTCGCACCGGCCGTGGTGAAGACCGACTTTGCGCGCAAACTCTGGGAGGAGCCCGAGCGTGCCGCCCGCATTGCGGACGCCTACCCTCTCAAGCGGCTGGGTGAGCCGGATGATATTGCGGGCGCCGCTGTCTTTCTCGCATCTCGGGCTGGCGCCTGGATAACGGGGCAGACGATCCTCATCGATGGCGGTTGGTCGGCGATGGACTAGCGCCTACGCTGCCAACTCGGTCGTTCGTCAATTCACGCGCGCAACAATTTCGAAACCGAACAGCTTCGCCGAGACTTCATATTTCAACGCGGCCGGGGCACCCTGCCCGACACGCGCGCGTCTGGAGCTTTGAGAATGCATCGATTTGGCGACGATCTGACCATCGGGATCGAAGAAGAGTATCTGTTGGTCGATCCCGAAACCCGGGACCTCGCAGCCAAACCGCCCTCCGGCTTCATGGCCAAATGTAAAGAGAAGCTCGGCGGCCGCGTCACCCATGAGTTTTTGCAGGCTCAGGTGGAGATCGGGACCGGCGTCTGCCGCACCGCAGCCCAAGCCCGGTCAGAGCTTGTGGAGCTGCGCGAGTGCGTAGCCGATGCCGCCAAAGAGTTCGGGATGCGCCTCACCGCTTCCTCCACCCACCCCTGGGCACACTGGCGGGACCAGCACCCGGTGGACATGGATCGCTATCGCATTCTAAACGCCGAACACCGAACCCTCGCCCGCCGCATGGCCATTTGCGGAATGCATGTGCATGCCGGCATCGAGTCAAAAGATCGCCGCGTCGATCTCATGAACCAGTTCACGTACTTTCTGCCGCACCTCCTGGCGCTGTCCGCATCCTCGCCCTTCTGGGAAGGCGCTGACACTGGGCTGAAAGCGTTCCGCCCTATCATCATCGGCGACCTGCCGCGCTCGGGCTTGCCGGAAACGTTCCGCAGCTGGCACGACTGGGAAGAGATGCTGGACGATCTATCCACCACGGGCGTGCTTCACGATCCGTCGCGCATTTGGTGGGACATGCGCCCGTCCAACCGGCACCCGACGCTGGAAATGCGGATCTGCGACCTGTGCACCTGGGTCGATGACACCATCACCATCGCTGCGCTTTATCAGTCGATCCTCGGCCTCCTGATGCATCTGCGCGAAAACAACCAAAGCTGGCGCTCGTACCGCCGCCTGCTGGTGCTGGAAAACAAATGGCGTGCGCAACGCTACGGCGTGGAAGCCCACCTCGCCGACTACGGCCGCCGCGTCACAGCACCGTTCCACGAACTGATCGACGAGATGGTCGAAATCGTTCGTCCTCACGCTGAGGAGCTGGGCTGCATCGAGGAGGTTGAGCACGCGAAGGTCATCGCGCGCCGAGGAAGCAGCGCCGATTTTCAACTCAAAGTTTACACAGAAGCCATGGCGGCCGGGGACAGTGAACGCGATGCACAGGTGAAAGTTGTTGATTGGCTGATCGAGCAATCGGTGGCTGACAAAAGCCCCGGACTCCCCACATGAGGTAGAGTTGCAGCCAGGGGTTGCTGTGGCAACTTTTCCACCGTCCACAGCACTTCCATGGGCGGGGCGCTGACGGCGCGTTTGGATAGGAGTAGCGTATGCCCAAGACCATAGCGGAGCTGCGCAATCCCATGACCATCCAAAGCACGGCCATTGTGTCGGACGGCGCGCAGCCCACCGATGCCACGAAGATGCACCCTGCCGTCACCGCACTGCTAGCCGGCATCCCTGGCGAGGCAGCAGTCGAGGCGTTTGTGAACGCGCAGACCTTCCCGCTGATCCAGCCCGGCGTCGCTGTGTTCGCCTGGCGCGGCGAGGCGGAGCGGGTGGACTTGGTGCGCTGGATCCATGCCGGCATCGACCGGAACGCATTCCACCGCGTCCCCGGCACCGACCTCTGGCTCCTGGAACTGGAGGTCGAGGACTATGGCCGCTTCGAATACAAAATCGCCGTCAACCGCCATGGCCATGGCCATGAAGAGTGGATGCTGGATGGCCTCAATCCATCCCGGGCAGGTGATCCCTTCGGCGAAAACTCCGTCTGCTCCACGTACGGCTACCAGAAGCCCGACTGGACCGAGGACCAGGATGCGCCGGGCGGGCGGTTCGAGCACATCACTGTGGAGAGCGACGCGTTTGGAGAGACCCGCCACGAGCACATCTACCTCCCCCACGGGTATGATGCCGACACCCCCTACCCGCTCCTCGTGATCCACGACGGCGATGACTTCGTGACCTATGCGGGCCTGCGTATCGCGCTCGATAACCTCATCGCGGCCGGTGAAATCCCACCCATTGTCGTCGCGCTGTCGCAAACCCGCGACCGCATGGGCGAATACCCCCGCGCACGCCGCCACGCCCGGTACGTGGTGAAAGAACTGCTGCCGGCGCTGGAGGCGCGATACAACCTCACGACCGATCCCGCAAAGCGCGCCATGCTTGGCGCCAGCCTGGGGGCCGTCGCCTCGCTGATGACCGCCTTCCGCTTTCCCGGCTACTTCGGCGGCCTGGTGCTGCAGTCCGGCTCTTTCATCCTGGACGAGCGCAAACTGCGCGGTCGTGGCCACCCCGTGTTCCACCGAGTGGCGCGAGTTGTGAAGGCTGTGCGGCGCGCGCCGGAACTTCCGGCCACGAAAGCGTTTATATCTACTGGTGAATTAGAAGGGTTGGCCGACGAAAATCGCGCGCTCGCAGAGTTCTTGGACCAAAAGGGCGTCGATGTTCAGTTCCAAAGCGCCTGGGATGGTCACCATTGGCACAACTGGCGTGACCAGCTGCGCAGTGGCCTTATGTGGGTGTTTCAGCCAACTAATAATGAAAGCTGATCCGGCCCGCCGTCCGCGGCCAGATCGCGGAGGGATACGACTTTATGGCGGACCGCACCGTCAACATCGGCCTGTCGCTTGGGGCCGACATCTGCTGGCCCATTTGCTACGAACATCTCCTGGCTGAAGTCACCAAAGGACTGACCTACGACGGTCAGTCGGTGAACGTGGCTTGCGAGCGGGTCACCATCGAACCGTTCAGCCTGCATCAACCGGTGAAGTACGACGTCGTCATCGACCGCCTCACCCACTGGTATTCCACCAGCCGGGAGTGGATCAAAAAGGCCATCGTCCTCAACGACCTCTACGTCTACAATAACCCCTGGTCGCTGCAGTCGAACGAGAAGCACACGTCCTACTGCGCGATGCTTAGGCTAGGTCTGCCCATCCCTGAAACGTGGATGCTCCCCCCGAAATCCTATGACGTAACCGACGATCTGGAAGAAACGCTTCGCAAATACGCCAAGCTCTTCGACCTTGCCGAGGTTGGCGACAAAATCGGCTACCCGTTCTTCATGAAGCCCTACCACGGCGGCGGCTGGAAGGGCGTGTCGAAGATCAGCAACGTCGACGATCTGCGCCGTGCCTACGACGAATCCGGAACAGAGGTCATGAACCTGCAAGCTGCCGTTCTGCCGCACGATTACTTCGTGCGCACTGTCGGCCTCGGCCCGCAGACGCGCAAAGTGAATTACGACCCCGGCGCACCACTTCACGACCGCTACCGCATGAACGTGGACTTCCTGTCCGAAGAAGACGCGTCGGTCCTCGAAGACACTGTACTGACCATCAACTCATTCTTCGGCTGGGACTTCAACTCGTGCGAAACGCTGAAACGTGACGGCATCTGGCACCCGATAGATTTTGCCAACGCCTGTCCCGACAGCCAGGTCACCAGCCTGCACTACCACTTCCCCTGGCTGATCAAGGCCAACCTCCGCTGGTCCATCTTCAACGCGGTCACCGACCGAAAAATGCGCAAAACGCTCGACTGGGAGCCGTTCTACGAGATCGCCGACAAGGACCTTGCGCCTCGTGAGCGGCTGTCAGAGTACGCCAAGATCGCGCACGAGCGGATGGAGACCGAAAAGTTCCGCGAGTTCTGCCAGACCAAGCTCGGCCACTTGGACGAACTCGCCTACGAGTTCTTCGGCTCCGACAAATTCCGCGATGCCGTCCATCAAAAGGTGACGGCGCTGTTCCCCAGCCACGAAATCGAAGAGTTTACTGAACTGTTTTTCAACCGCGTTCAGAAGTGGAGAGAGCAGGAGGGCCAGCGTGGCGACGAAGGAGGCTTTTAGGTGGCACTCGCCGCGCCTGCATCAGGAGATCACGATCACCCGCTGGGGGCACTACGGCGCCCCCGTTCTCATCTTCCCCACCGCCGGCGGCGATGGGGAAGAGATCGAACGCATGCAGCTCATCAGCGCAATCGCACCGCTGCTTGATGCCGGGCGCATCAAGGTCTACTCGCTGGATAGCCTCGCCGGCCGTGCGCTGGCGGCCAAGTGGGGCAGCGAGCAGTATCGCTTCGCGTTTCTCAATGCGTTTGAAGAGGCGGTCGCCCACGAGGTCGTCCCGCTCATCAAATCCGACTGTCAGTCCGACGCGATCGAAGTGATCACGGCCGGCGCCAGCATCGGCGCTTTCAAGGCCACCGCCATGACATGCCGATACCCGCACCTCTTCAAGGCAGCGATCGGCATGAGCGGCACATACGACTTAGAGAAGCTCTTCGGTATCGGCTCCAACTCCGACTACTATTTCTCCGCACCGGTCGCGTTTCTCCCAAACCTCAACGGTGGCCCGCTGCTCGATAAGCTGCGCCAGCGGTTCATCCTTCTGACCTACGGGCAAGGCCGCTGGGAAAGCCCCGACGAGGCGTGGACCTTGGCCAACATCCTGGGGGCCAAGGGCGTTCCAAACCGGGTCGTCCCCTGGGGCTATGAGTGGGACCACGACTGGGTCACGTGGCGCGCAATGCTGCCAATCTACCTGAACGAGCTCGTCCCCTGAACGTTGCTTAAAAAGACCCGAAAACAAAGAAGACCATGAACGTTCTTTTCATCGAGCCGGCATTCCCCAACAACCAGCGCGAATTCGTCCGCGCCCTCGCCTCCATCGGCGCCAACGTCTACGGCATCGGCGAACGCCCGTACGACTGGCTGGACGGCGAAACGAGAAGCCATCTGAAGGGCTATCAACAGATCGCTTCGGTCACCGATGAGGGCGCGCTGGAGTGGGCAGTGCGGGAGTTCCAGAAGCGCTTCTGGGTCGACCGCCTTGAGGCCACCATCGAAGCGCACACCATGCCGGCCGCTCATGTGCGCGAACGCACCCACATCCCGGGCATCCACCCGCGCACGGCCTATCTGTGCCGCGACAAGGTGGCGATGAAGGAAGTGCTGCGTAAAGCCGGTGTTCCAACGGCAGCGTCGGCGGGGATTTCCAGTACCGCCGAAGCGCGCGAATTCGCCCGGCTCCACGGGTACCCAATCATCATCAAACCGCGCGCCGGCGCCGGCGCCTCCGGTACCTTCCGCGCCAACTCCGACCAAGAACTCGACTACGTCGCCAAAGCCTCAGGTCTCGCCGATGGCGCCGGCGCCGCCATCGAAGAGTTCATTGAGGGCCACGAAGGCTTCTACGACACCCTCACCATCAACGGCCACGTGGCCCACGATTTCATCAGCCACTACTACCCCAACGTCCTCCACGCCATGCGAACGCGCTGGATCAGCCCGCAAATCGTGTCGACCAACCGCATGCACGAGCCGGCCTACGGCGAGCTTAGGCAGATGGGCCAACGGGTGATCGACGCACTGGGGATCGAGACAGCCCCCACGCACATGGAGTGGTTTTTCGGTGCGAAGGGGCTAAAATTCTCAGAAATCGGCTGCCGCCCGCCAGGTGTCGGGCAGTGGGACAGCTACAACGCCGGCAACGACATGGACCTTTACCGCGAGTGGGCGATGGCCGTGTGCCATCACCGTTCAGACCGCCAGCCGAGCCGCCGTTTCGCCTGCGGGATCATCGCCCTGCGCCCCGACAAAGACGGCCACATCGCCGGCTACCACGGCGCTGAGGGCGTTTGGGAGCAGTATCACGACAACATCGTGCAGCACTATTTCCCCGAGCCCGGAACCCCGACACAAGGCGTGGAGGCCGGCTACATGGCGAACGCCTGGATGCGCGTTCGCCACGAGGACTACGACCACCTGCGTGGGATCCTCAACGACATCGGACAGCGCATCCAAGTTATCGCCCACTAAGGCGCCGTCCCCCGCCCCCCAAAGGTGGCCTGCCGACATGCAGCCGGCCAAAAGCATTTGAAAGCGCCGGTCGTGCGTGGCATTCGCGGGGACCGCACCGTGGCGCGATGACGCCGCGCTGGCGCAAGTCAACGAAGACGAAGAAGGCAGGCTATGACGACCGCTCAACGTGTCCGTTGGAATGGAGGATTGCAGCCCCAGTCCGTCGACACTCTTTCTCGGCCGGGGGGCGTGATCGTGAGCCCCACCAAAGTCGGCTACATCATTGTGGCAACGGACGCCGCGGGGCTTGAGCGAAAGTTCGACGCCAAGGAGCGCAAGCGCAACAAGCCCGGCGTGGTGCTGTGCGGCTCGATGGAGCAACTGCGCGAAATCGCTCAGCTCAACGACGAGATCGACGCGTTTTACCAGGCGCACTGGGATCAAGACATTTTGCTCGGCTGCATCCTGCCCTGGCGCGATGAAGGCCGCCGCTACGTCCCGGACGATGGCTCCGACGAACTCATGATGGATAACCGCGGCACCAGCTGCTTCGTCATCAAGTACGGCACCCCGTCCGAGCACGTCGCCGCCAAGCTGTGGGCCGACCGCTCGGCGCTGTGTTTTGCAAGCTCCGCCAACCCGTCGGGCAAAGGCAATCGCGGGCTGGTCGAAGGGATTGGCGATCGCATCGCCTCAAGTGTCGACGTGATCGTTGAGGCCAACGACTATGTGGCCTCCATGCAGCCGGACGCGGACGTAAACACGCGCTACGAGCAAGGCGTGATGGTCTCGATGGTGGACGACGACGGCACGCTTGTCCCCGAGCAAAAAGGCAGCCGCGATGTCCGCCCTGTCCCGGTCCTGATCCGCAAAGGCCTTGCGGTCGTCCCCATCATGTCGCTTCTCAGCGACCACTTCACCAGCTGGGACTACCGCCAGGGTCAGTACTACTAG
>CAKZYH010000359.1 GCA_937884725.1 uncultured Paracoccaceae bacterium | reverse complement strand
TGGTCGTCCGCATAGTTGGTCTTGAACTGGCCTGCCTCGCGATAGAACACGCGCATCTCCTCGCCGGCGGAGGCAACGCCCCCGTTTATGAATTACGGGCAGTTTAGGCGAGGGTGTGCCCTCAAGGGAATGGACAAAACGCTGGCAATCCGCTGTGTGACCTCGCAACCACCCGTTAACCATACGGGCCATGGCCCGCTCACGCGTTAGTATGGAGATTGACCCATGAAGTCTGCGCTACGTGCCGCCGCCATCGCTGCCGCACTCACCCTGTCGGCGCCGGTCCTCGCCGCGGAAAGCATCATCACCATGCCCGACGGCTGGAAGGTCCACGTGAAGACCACGCCATCAGGCTCCATCGCCACCGACTTCACGCCCGAGGGCCGCAAATCCCAAGTGCTGCGCTACCCCGCCTACAAGGGCGATGATCGGCACCAGGCACTGCTCATGATCCTGACCCCGCCGGGAGCCACCATCGAGCGCGTCAAATAGCAGACGGTCAGGGCCGCCTCGCGCGGCCCGCGGCCACGCCGGTTATGAGTGTGCGGCCCTAGCCCTTGTCGCGATTGGCCAGCAGCTTGAGCCGGAGCGCGTTCAGGTGGATGAAGCCTTTCGCATCGGCCTGATCGTAGGCCCCGGCATCGTCCTCGAAGGTGACGATGGCCTCTGAATAGAGGGAGCGCGGCGAAGACCGCCCCTCCACAATGACGTTGCCCTTGTAGAGCCGAAGGCGAACCGTGCCGGTGACGTCCTTTTGCGAGTGGTCGATGGCCGCCTGCAGCATCTCGCGCTCCGGCGAGAACCAAAAGCCGTTATAAATCAGCTCCGCATAGCGCGGCATCAGCTCGTCTTTCAGGTGGGCCGCACCGCGGTCGAGCGTGATCGATTCCATGGCCCTGTGCGCGGTCACCAAGATCGTGCCGCCGGGGGTCTCATAGATGCCGCGGCTCTTCATGCCCACAAAGCGGTTCTCGACAAGGTCGAGCCGGCCGATCCCGTTGTCCCGACCCAGATCGTTGAGCCGCGCCAGAAGGTTGGCGGGCGACAACACCTCGCCATCGATGGACACAGCGTCGCCGGCCTCAAACCCGATCTCGATGGTGGTGGCCTTATCGGGCGCGTCCTCCGGCGCGATCGTGCGCATAAACACGATGGACGGCGGCCCCACGGCCGGGTCCTCCAGCACCTTACCCTCAGACGATGAGTGCAGCAGGTTCGCATCCACGGAGAAAGGCGCCTCACCCTCCTTATCCTTCGCGACGGGGATCTGATTGAGCCTCGCAAACTCAATGAGATCCGACCGGGACTTAAACCCCCAGTCCCGCCACGGCGCGATCACGCGGATCGCAGGATCGAGCGCGGCATAGCCAAGCTCAAAGCGGACCTGATCGTTGCCTTTGCCGGTGGCGCCGTGGGCGACCGCATCAGCGCCGGTGGCGTGAGCGATCTCGATCTGCCGCTTGGCGATCAGCGGCCGCGCGATCGACGTGCCAAGAAGGTAAACGCCTTCATAAAGCGCGTTCGCCCGCATCATCGGAAACACATAGTCGGCGACGAACGTCTCGCGCAGATCCTCCACGAAGATCTCGCGGCACCCCAGCATCTCAGCCTTGGCACGGGCCGGCTCCAGCTCCTCGCCCTGGCCCAAATCGGCAGTGAACGTCACCACCTCTGCGCCATAGGTCTGCTGCAGCCATTTCAGGATGATCGAAGTGTCGAGCCCGCCGGAGTAGGCGAGGACAATCTTTTTCGGCGGATCTTGGGTCATATCGGTCACTGTTCGCGGTGGCCTGACCTGCCACGCCGCCCCTCGCCAAGGCAAGCAGCACTCGCTCTGGCGCAACAGCCATCTGCTGCCGACCGGTCATGCCGCGTGCCCTTCAGCGTTGACTCAGGCGCATATTCCCACATAAATGCATAAAGAAATGCTTATATGGCTCTGGATTGGTTGCAGCGCGATATGATGACCCCCTTGCCCGTCGGCCACGATCAGCTGGTCACCATTTTGAAGGCCGCCGGCGAAACCACGCGGCTGCGCATCCTGGCGCTGCTTGCTGAAGCCGACCTCACCGTGAAGGACTTCACGACCATCCTCGGCCAATCCCAGCCCCGCATCTCGCGACACCTGAAGCTTCTGGCCGAAGCCGGCCTCGTGACGCGCACGGCCGAGGGCACGTGGGCCTACTACCGCCTGTCAGAAGATTCTTTTGGCAACCGCATGGCGGACATTGTCTTGTCCCACCTCGACAACACCGATCTTGTTTGCCGGCGCGACAGCGCTCGTGCGGCGCAAACCAAAAGCGCCCATGCGGCTGCGGCGGCCCGCTATTTTGCCACGCACGCTGAGGAGTGGGATCGCATCCGCTCCCTCCACGCCCCGGAAGCGGACGTGGAAGCCGCAATCCTGGACATCCTGGGCGACCGGCCAGTCCAGTCCCTGCTAGACGTCGGGACCGGCACCGGCCGCATGCTGGAGCTTCTCGCGCCCCACTGCGTTCGCATGATGGGCGTTGATGCCAGTGCCGCGATGCTCAGCGTTGCTCGGGCCAACCTCATTGCCGCTGGCGTCACCCACGCCCGGATCGCGCAAGAGGACATCTATGCGCTGAGCCAGCCGTCCAACGCGTTCGATGTCGTCCTCATCCACCAAGTCCTGCATTTCTTGGATGATCCCGCCCGCGCCCTCACCGAAGCGTCCCGCACGCTCCGTCCAGGGGGCAGGCTCCTTGTGGTCGACTTCGCGCCGCACGACCAAGAGGCGCTTCGCCTTGAGGCGCAACATCGGCGTCTTGGCATCGCCAAAACTGAAATGGCCGATTGGCTCGATGCAGCTGGCCTCGATGTTGAATCTGCTGACGACATCGGCGGCCAAGCCACCACCCTCACAGTGACGCTGTGGCTCGCCCGCGACCGCCGCCTCCAAACCGACGATTTACGCCCAGAAGGGAGTGTCATCGCATGACTGCACCAATCGTTTCGTTCGAGTTCTTTCCGCCCAAAAACGATGTCATGGAGCAGGCCCTCTGGAAGACGGTCAAAAAGCTCGAGACGCTGGGACCGGAATTTGTGTCTGTCACCTACGGTGCTGGGGGCTCCACGCGTGAGCGCACCCACCGCACGGTGAAGCGCATCGTCGATGAAACTGGCCTGAAGCCGGCCGCGCACCTCACTTGCGTGTCCGCCTCGCGTGAGGAAGTGGACGAAGTGATCCGCGACTATTGGAACGCTGGTGTGCGCCACATTGTGGCCCTGCGCGGTGATATGCCCGACGGCCCCGGTACGCCCTACGCACCGCATCCGGACGGCTATCAAAACGGGGCCGACCTCGCCGCAGGCATTAAGAAAATCGCCCCGTTTGAGGTGTCAGTGTCCGCCTATCCCGAGTGCCACCCCGACAGCGCAAACTGGGACGAAGAACTCGATCATCTGGAGCGCAAAGCCGACAACGGGGCTGACCGCGCCATCACCCAGTTTTTCTTCGACAACGACCTGTTTGACGCCTACCGCGAGCGGGCCGCCAAGCGCGGCATCACCATCCCCATTGTGCCCGGCATCATGGCGATCCACTCGTTTGCGCAGGTGAAGCGCTTTGCCGGCATGTGCGGCACGTCGATCCCCGACACGCTGGAAGCCCGCTTCGAAGGTCTGGAAGAGGACCACCAGCAGCGCGCCCTAGTGTCGGCTGCGGTCGCGGCCGAGCAAGTGTCGGACCTTCGCCGCCGCGGGGTTGAGCGTTTCCACTTCTACACCATGAATCGTTGTGAGCTGGTCTACGCGCTCTGCCGCATGATCGGTCTCGCCGACGTATCGCAGGAGTTAGAGGCGGCCTAATGCCCGCTTACATCAACGATGAAGCCGCCCGGCGTATCCTGTATTTGGACGGCGGCATGGGCACTATGATTCAGGCCGAGCGCCTGGGAGAGGACGATTTTCTCGGCCGCACCGGTAACGGCGAACGCCTGGAAACGAACCATCCTCAGTCCGGCAACAACGACGTGCTGGTGCTGACCCAGCCGGACCTAATCCAACGCATACAGCGCGACTATTTGCTCGCCGGCGCCGACATAGTTGCCACCAACACCTTCTCCTCGACCAGCATCGCCCAGGCTGACTACGGCTTGGAGGACCGCGTCTACGACCTCAATTTCGCGGGCGCGCGGGTGGCAAAGGCCGCCGCAGACGACGTGATGGCCCTTCAGCCGGACAGCCCACGCTTCGTGGCAGGCGCCATCGGCCCGACGAACCGCACGCTGTCCATCTCGCCGGACGTGAACGACCCCGGCTACCGCGCCGTCACGTTCCAAGAGATGGCGAAATCCTACGCTGAAGCCGCGCGTGGCCTGGTCGACGGCGGTGTCGACCTGCTTCTCATCGAAACGATTTTCGACACGCTGAACGCCAAAGCTGCCATTTTCGGCATCGAAGAGCTGTTCGCGAAGGGCCTACGCCGCGTGCCGCTGATGATTTCCGGCACCATCACGGACCGCTCCGGCCGGACCCTGTCAGGCCAAACCCCAAGCGCGTTCTGGAATGCTGTGCGCCACGCCAAACCCATCACCGTCGGCCTCAACTGTGCGCTCGGCGCCAACGAGATGCTGCCCCACGTGGACGAGCTGTCGCGCGTCGCCGACACGCTCATCTGCGTCTATCCCAACGCCGGCCTCCCCAACGAAATGGGCGAGTACGACGAGACGCCCGAGGATATGGCCAGCCAGCTCCATGAGTTCGCCGAGCGAGGCCTCCTCAACGTCGTCGGCGGCTGCTGCGGCACCACCCCGGAACACATCAAGGCGATCCGCGAAACCGTCGAGCAATTTTCACCGCGCACTGTTCCAGATTCGTCGACCCTGATGAGCCTGTCGGGCCTTGAGCCGTTCACGCTCACCGAGGATGTGCGCTTCGTGAACGTTGGCGAGCGCACCAATGTCACGGGCTCAGCGAAGTTTCGCAAACTCATCAAAAGCGGCGACTTCGCCACCGCCCTCGACGTCGCCCGTGACCAGGTGGAAAACGGCGCTCAGATCATCGACGTCAATATGGACGAGGGCCTCCTGGATTCCCACGAGGCCATGGGCACCTTCCTAAAGCTCGTCGCGTCCGAGCCCGACATCGCGCGCGTCCCTATCATGGTGGATTCGTCCAAGTGGGATGTGATCGAAGAGGGCCTGCGCCAAATCCAAGGCAAGCCCATCGTCAACTCAATCTCGCTGAAAGAGGGCGAAGAGCAGTTCCTGGAGCAAGCCGAGCTTTGCCGCCGCTACGGCGCCGCAGTCGTGGTTATGGCGTTCGATGAAACCGGCCAGGCGGACACCTTTGAGCGCAAGACCGAAATCTGCGCCCGATCCTACAAGCTACTAACCGAGAACGGTTTTTTGCCGCAAGACATCATCTTCGACCCCAACATCTTCGCCGTCGCGACCGGGATCGAAGAACACAACAACTACGGCGTGGACTTCATCGAAGCGACACGCTGGATCCGCCAGAACCTGCCGCACGCGCACATTTCGGGCGGCGTATCTAACCTGTCGTTCTCGTTCCGCGGCAACGAGCAGGTGCGCGAAGCGATGCACTCCGTGTTCCTCTACCACGCTATTCAGGCGGGAATGGACATGGGCATCGTCAACGCCGGCCAACTGGCCGTCTACGACGATCTTAACGATGAACTGCGCGAATTGTGCGAGGACGTCGTCCTCAACCGCCGCGATGACGCCACCGAGCGCATGCTGGAAGCCGCCGAACGCTGGAAGGGCGGGGCAGGGGCGAAACGCGTTGCCGACCTCACGTGGCGCGAAGGCCCGGTGGAAGATCGCCTGCGCCACGCGTTGGTCCACGGCATCACCGAGTACATCGAGGAAGACACAGAGGAAGCGCGCGCCGCCGCTGAACGCCCGCTCCACGTCATCGAAGGCCCGCTGATGGCCGGCATGAATGTGGTCGGCGACCTTTTCGGTTCCGGCAAAATGTTCCTGCCGCAGGTGGTGAAATCCGCCCGCGTCATGAAACAAGCCGTCGCCTACCTCCTGCCGTACATGGAGGCCGAGAAGGACGGCGCGCCGCGCCAGTCCGCCGGCAAAATCCTCATGGCGACGGTCAAAGGCGACGTCCACGACATTGGCAAAAACATCGTCGGCGTTGTGCTCCAGTGTAACAACTTCGAGGTGGTCGACCTCGGCGTGATGGTGCCCGCCCAAAAGATCCTCGACGTCGCGCGCGAAGAGAATGTCGACATCATCGGCCTCTCTGGCCTCATCACGCCATCGCTGGACGAAATGTGCCACGTTGCGGCGGAGATGGAGCGCCAGCATTTTAACATGCCGCTCCTCATCGGCGGCGCGACCACGTCGAAGATCCACACGGCCGTCAAAATCGACCCGAACTACAACGCCGGCCAGACCGTCTACGTCACCGACGCGTCTCGTGCGGTCGGCGTTTGCTCACGCCTGATGAACGACCGTGAGGCCTACAACGCTGAAATTGCAGCGGAGTACGTCAAAACGGCTGAGAGCTACCTGCGCGGACAGTCCAATAAAAAGCGCCTCTCCATCGAGGCTGCACGCGCCAATGCCATCAAGCCGGACTGGTCGAACTTCAGGCCCGTCGCACCGCTCCAACCCGGCCTCACCAACATTGAGGTCCGGCTCGAAGAACTCGTTCCGTACATCGACTGGACGCCTTTCTTCTTCGCCTGGGAGATGAAGGGCACCTACCCGCGCATTTTGGACAGCAAGCGCTACGGCGAGGCCGCCCGAACGCTGTTTGCGGACGCGCAGGAGATGCTGAAGGAAATGATCAAGGGCCGGTGGCTCTCTGCGAAAGGCGTCATCGGTCTGTGGCCCGCCAACGCTGACGGCGACGATATCATCGTGAGCGACGGCAATGGCGGTACACTTGCCACCTTCCACACCATCCGCCAACAGATCGAGCGCGACAACGACAAGCCCAATGCGGCCCTGTCGGACTTCGTCGCCCCGCTCGGTGGTCCTCAGGACTATATCGGCGGCTTCTGTGTGACCGCCGGCATCGGCGAAGAGGAGATGTCCGCCCGTTTCGACGCGAAGGGAGACGACTACGGCAAGATCCTCGCCCAGGCCCTCGCCGACCGGTTCGCTGAAGCCTTCGCGGAGTACGCCCACAAGATCGTCCGCCGCGAACTCTGGGGCTATGCGCCCGATGAAACGCTGTCAGACGAAGAGCTGATCGCGGAGAAGTACGACGGGATCCGTCCCGCTCCGGGTTACCCCGCTCAGCCGGACCATACCGAAAAACACACACTCTTCCGCCTCCTGGAAGCGGAGGAACGGACCGGCGTGTACCTCACCGAAAGCTGCGCCATGTGGCCGGCGTCCTCGGTCTCCGGCCTCTATTTCGCCCATCCGGAGAGCGCCTACTTCGGTGTCGGCAAGATCGAGCAAGACCAAGTGGCCGACTACGCGGCGCGCAAAGGCTGGTCGCTCGACGAGGCTGAACGGTGGCTGGCGCCGATCCTCAACTACGTGCCAGAGCGCCGGGACGAGCCGACACTCATCGCGGCCGAGTAAAGGTTAGGCGCTGCCGTTCGGGAAATAGCCGTCGTCAATGGGGCACGCAGCATTGCGCGCTCCGATCAAACGCGGCGCAGAGCCACTTCGCGGATGCGGTGATCGTCGCCCTTCACGAGGATCAGGTCGGCCCGCATCTTCGTGGGACCCACATTCTCCCGAAGGATTTTCAGGTTGATCCGCTCCCAGAGCCCCCGCGCGCACGTTTCGGCCTCCTCGAAGGAGATGCCGGCATACTTATGGAAGTACGAGCGCGGATCGGTGAACCGGCTTTCCTTCAGTCGCATAAAGCGGGTCAGATACCACCGCTCCAGCGCCGCCTCGCTGGCATCGATATAGACCGAAAAGTCAAAATAATCAGAGACAAACGGAACGCGAGGCCGGTCCGATGATTGCCGTGACGTCTGGAGGACGTTGAGCCCCTCAACGATCAAAATGTCTGGCTGATCGACAATGTTCTGCTCGTCGGGCACCCGATCATACGTCAGGTGCGAGTACACCGGCGCGCTGACGTTGCGCTCACCCGATTTGATGTCCCGCAAGAACCTGAGGAGTGCGCCGACGTCGTAGGACTCCGGAAAGCCCTTACGCTCCATCAGGTCGCGTTCCTTCAGCTCCGCGTTGGGAAAAAGGAACCCATCAGTGGTCACCAAGCTGACCTTCGGCGAGCTCGGCCACCGTGCAATCAAAGCTTGCAACAGACGCGCCGTCGTCGTTTTGCCCACCGCGACGGAGCCAGCGATCCCGATGATGTACGGTACTTTCTGATCGTCGCGCTTGAGGAAGCGGTGGGTTGCCCTGTGCAACCCGCGCGTCGCCGCAACGTAGAGCGTTAGGAGCCGCGATACGGGCAGATAGATGGTTTCCACCTGCTCATGGGCGACGAAGTCGTTAAACCCTTGAAGCTTCTCCACTTCTTCGGGTGACAGCGTCATGGGCATCCCGTCGCGAAGCTGCGCCCAGCCCGCCTCGTCAAAGACGTGGAACGGCCCCAAGTCCTCTTCGCGCGCTTCCGCCGCCATCAGATCGGCTAGCGCCGAAGGGTTCGCCATCGCATCCATTGGCCAAGTCTACGCATCGTCTGAGTCCAGAAACAAGGCTTCGCTGCCGCCAAATTAAGCGGGGCGATTGGCCTTCTCTTCAAGGCCAGACTGGCCTGTCCGCTCTGCGAGTTGTGCTTCCACATCCGACCAGGACAGCCCCGAAACGGCCAACAAAACGGTGAGGTGGTACACCACGTCCGCCGCTTCACCGATGAGCGCCGACGGCTCGCCCTTCACGGCCGCAATCACGGTCTCCACCGCCTCTTCGCCGAACTTTTCAGCGCACTTGTCGACACCCTTGCCCGCCAGCGTACGCGTGTAGGACGTCGCGCTCTCATCGGTGAGCCGCGCCCGCACGATGGCCTCCAGATCGCGGACCGAAAAATCGCTCATTGCAGATCGTCCAGCCGCACCGGCACACCGGCCGCTGCCATGTGCGCTTTCGCCTCAGGGATGGAAAACGTCCCGAAGTGAAAAATCGAGGCGGCAAGCACCGCCTCCGCGCCGCCCACAGTCACCGCTTCCACCAGATGGTCGAGCGTGCCCGCCCCGCCCGATGCAATGACGGGAATGCCCACCGCGTCCGCCACCGCCCGCGTGAGCGCGTTGTCAAAGCCGGCCTTGGTGCCGTCGGCGTCCATGGATGTCAGCAAGATTTCGCCGGCGCCCATCTCCTCCATCTGCGCAGCGAACGTGACGCAATCGATCCCGGTCGCCGTGCGCCCGCCGTGGGTGAAAATCTCCCAGTGGTCGTCGACGCGCTTGGCGTCGATGGCGACCACAATGCACTGCGCGCCGAACTTCTCGGCCGCCCGGCCCACGAATGCCGGCTCGCGCACGGCGGCCGTATTGATCGACACTTTGTCGGCACCGGCAAGCAGCAGCTGGCGAATGTCGGTCACTGTGCGCACCCCGCCCCCAACGGTCAGCGGCATGAAGCACTGTTCGGCAGTGCGCCGCACCACGTCGAACAAGATCGAGCGCTCCTCATGGCTCGCCGTGATGTCAAGAAAAGTCAGTTCATCCGCGCCGGCCGCATCGTAGGCCGTCGCCGCCTCCACCGGATCGCCGGCGTCGATCAGGTCGAGGAATTTGACCCCCTTCACGACGCGACCATTCTTCACGTCGAGGCAGGGAATGAGCCGCTTTTTCAACATTAGGCCGCCTCAGCCACCGCCGACAGCGCCGCCACCGGATCAAGCCGCCCGTCGTAAAGCGCCCGCCCGATGATCGCGCCATGAAGCTTTGCCGCCGCCGGCGCGGTGAGCCGCGCAATATCGTCCATCCCCGAAAACCCGCCCGAGGCGATCACGGGCGCGGACACAGCCGCAGCGATGGCGCAGGTTTCGCCAAGGTTGAGCCCCGCCAACATCCCATCGCGCGAAATGTCGGTGTGGATGATCGCCGCAACGCCGGTGTCTTCAAACCGAAGCGCGAGATCAAGCGCGGGGAGGGCGGTGGTGTCGGCCCAACCCGCCACGGCCACCATCCCATCGCGTGCATCGATCCCGACCGCCACGCGCCCCGGAAATGCCTTGCATCCCTGGCGCACCAGCTCGGGGTTTTTCGCCGCCGCCGTCCCCAGAATGACCCGCGCGACGCCCTTGTCGAGCCACGCCTCGATCTGCGCCATGGTCCGCACGCCGCCGCCGAGCTGCACCGGTTTGTCGGTGGCCGTCAAAATCGCATCGATAGCGTCCCCATTGCGGCTTTCGCCAGCAAACGCGCCATCGAGATCCACCACGTGCAGCCACTGAAACCCCATCGCCGCAAACCCGGCGGCAGTCGCGCCCGGATCGTCGGAGAAGGTGGTGGCGCGGTCCATCTCGCCCTGTTGCAGGCGCACGCACTGACCGGCTTTCAGATCAATGGCGGGAAATAAGATCATGGCGTCCAATTGAGAAAATTCGCGATCAGCCGAAGCCCCAGCTTCTGGCTCTTCTCCGGGTGAAACTGCGTGCCGACGAGCGTGTCGCGCCCCACCACAGCGGTGATCGGGCCACCATGGGTCGTGGTCGCCAGCACATGATCGTCGTTGGCAGCGTCGAGCGCGTAGGAGTGCACAAAGTAGGCGTGCCACCCGTCAGCCCCTGTCGGAATGCCCGCAAGCACTGGGTGCGGCTTCACGTTTCCCAGCGTGTTCCAGCCCATGTGCGGCACCTTAAGCGCCGTGTCGGCTGGCTCGATCCGCTTCACATCGCCCGGGACCCAGCCAAAGCCCGCCTTCTCGCGGTGCTCCAGACCGCGGCTCGCAAAAAGCTGCATCCCCACGCACACGCCAAGGAGCGGGACAGCGCGGCGCTCTGCCGCGTCCCGGACGGCGTCGAGCATGCCATCGGTCGCCGCAAGCCCCTCCATGCAGTCCGCGAATGCACCAACGCCGGGTACCACTACCCGGTCTGCCCGCGCCACAGCTTCGGGGTCTGCGGTCACGGCGATATCGCAGCCCACCCCAGCATCACGCGCCGCGCGCAAAAATGCCTTCTCGGCCGAGCGGAGATTGCCCGACCCATAGTCCACGATGGCGCAGTTCACCGTTGCGGCTCCGGAAATAGCCCCAGCGGCGTCCCATTGTTGCTGGCCCAATAGGGCGGAGGCGCAGCTGGTTCCGGCTCCGGTGCTGGCGCAACCGCTGGCCCGTCCACCGTGTCGCCGTAAAACCGCGCCTCAGCCTCGGCTAAATTCTTCGCGTTGACGATACCAACAAGCGCCCAGCCCCGCCGCGACAGCGACCACCGCAAAAGCGCCCGCGCCTCCAGCCCAAACCAAAAGGCGAAGGCGATGCTCACGATGGATGCCGCCAACTCCCCAATCAGCGGGGCGGCAAACACGTTGAAGCCGATGCCAATCGCCATGTAGACGCCGAACACCAGGAACATGCGGTTGCCGAGCAGCCAAAACGGTGCCAACACCGCGGCCCAAATCGAAAAGCCATCGGCCACAAAAAGCGCCCGCTCAGCTTTGCGCTCGCCATGCTTGTCGTGCTGCCAAACGGTGAAAGTCCGCATCACAGCGCCCCCTTGGTCGACGGCAACTCACCCGGGCTCACCACAGCCACCGCGTCGCCCAGCGCCCGCGCAAACGCTTTAAAACAGCTCTCGGCAATATGGTGATCGTTCTCGCCGTACAGCGTTTCGATGTGCAGCGTCATGCGCCCATTCATGGCGACGGCGGTGAAGAACTCGCGCACGAGCTGGGTATCGAACGTCCCGATCTTGGGCGTGCCAAAGTCTGTTCGGAACGCCAGAAAGGGCCGCCCCGAAAGGTCGAGCGCGCACTGCGTCAGTGCTTCATCCATCGGCAGCAGCGAGTGCGCGTAGCGCCTGATCCCCGCCTTATCGCCCACCGCCTGATCGAGCGCTTTCCCAATCGCGATGCCCACATCCTCGACCGTGTGGTGGTCGTCGATGTGAAGGTCACCGGTGGCGCGGACCCGCAGCCCGATCCGCGCATGGCGCGCGATCTGGTCTAGCATGTGGTCGAAAAAGCCGATCCCGGTTGAAATGTCAGCATTCGGCCCGCCGTCGAGGTCGACGGCGACGGCGATATCGGTCTCTTTGGTGGTGCGCGTCACCTCGCCAAAGCGGGGCGCCGCCGGTTGTTCTGGCGTCATAGCGGCCCTCTTACGCCGGCTTGCAAAGGAAATCCACGTGTCCGACCTCGCGACCGCAAAACCAGCCCTTGCCCCCCACGAGCGTCTCATCCTGGCGCTTGATGTGCCAACCGTCGCTGAAGCCGAAGCGCTCGTCCGCGCCACCGAGGGAGCGGTCGGTGTCTACAAGGTAGGCCTCGAGCTCGTTTTGTCCGGCGGCCTTGGATTTGCGGCCGACATCGCCCGCTCCGGCCACAAGGTTTTTCTCGATATGAAGCTCCTCGACATCCCCAACACTGTCGCAGGTGCAGTCCGGGCCGTGAGCGGCATCGGCGCACGGTTCCTCACCGTGCACGCCTATCCCCAAGCTGTCAGGGCCGCCGTCGCCGTCAGCCCGCCGGACCTTGCGATCACTGCCGTCACTGTGCTGACCTCTATGGACGAGGCGGACCTGACGGCTGCCGGCTACCAGACAACCCCTGAAGCGTTGGTCGCAGCCCGGCTGAACGCCATCGCCGCCGCGGGTGCAAACGCCGTTGTCTGCGCGCCCACCGAAGCCGCCGCAGCGTCCCAGTTGGGGCTCACCGTGATCACCCCCGGAGTGCGCCTAGCCAGCGACGCCGCGGGAGATCAAAAGCGCATCGCCACGCCGCAATCAGCGATTACCGCTGGTGCTGACTACCTGGTCGTGGGCCGCCCCATCGCGCAAGCGGCCAACCCTCGCGCAGCCGCCGCCGCCTACGCCGAAGCCGCTGCTGAGAGCCCCGCCGCCTAACGGCAAGCCAGTGCCGCGCCCACTTTACCGGTGCGCCCCGCACACCTACGTGCCGTCAAACGAAAGAGGTCGGCAGACTATGCAACCTTTGACCCGTGTCGCGGCGGTGCTCCTCGTGGCCGTCGCCGCCACCGCGACGATCGCGCGCGCCGAGCCGCTCACCATCGTCGCGCTCGGCGACAGCCTCACGGCCGGCTATCAGCTCGGCCCTGGCGAGGGTTTTCCGGCGCAGCTGCAAGAGGCTCTCGCCGCCGAAGGCATTGACGTGGAAGTCAGCGACGCCGGCGTGTCCGGCGACACCACCGCGGGGGGCCTCTCCCGTCTCGACTGGTCCGTCGGCCCCGAGACCGACGCCGTCATTGTGGCCCTCGGCGGGAACGACGCGCTGCGCGGCATCGCGCCTGACGAAACGGCCAAAAACCTCACCGAGATCATCGACCGGCTGAATGAGCGCAGCATCCCCGTCTTGCTCGCCGGCATGCTCGCCCCGGTGAACATGGGCGCCGATTACGGCGATGAATTCGCCGCTGTCTTCCAAACGCTGGCGGCCAACAACGACATTATCTTCTACCCCTTCTTCCTGGAGGGCGTGGCCGCGGACCCATCCCTCAACTTGCCGGATGGTATCCACCCCACGGCCGAAGGCGTTGGCGTAATGGTGGAGGGCATTCTGCCTTCGGTGCGCACTTTGATCGAAAAGGCCGAGGCCGAGGGCGCGTAGATTTTGACGCCAACACCTCTCCACCGCGCTGTTACCATTGTATGTGCGATCGTCGCCGCGGCGGCGGTGGGCACCCAGTTCTTGCTGGTCGTCGCCGAGAAGCTCGGGGAAGGACAGGGCGTCTTCGCCGGCATCTGGCAACTCATGGCCTACTTCACCAATTGGTCGAACCTGTGCGTTGCCGTGGTGGCCACCGCGGCCGCCTTTCGCCTCTCTCCAGGTCTTGGCGGACCACGGGCCGTGCTCCTTGTCCTACCATCGATCATTGTCGTTTCGTTGAGCTACAACCTCCTCCTGCGCGACACGATGAGTGAGGTCTCGCCGCTTCGCGAGGTCGTCCGCATGGCGATGCACGACGTGACACCGCCGCTTTTTCTCGCTCTGTTCTTAACCGCACCTCACCCGCAGCTGACCTGGCGCGATGCCGCTTGGGCGCTCCCGCTGCCCCTGACCTACGCAGTCTATTCGCTCACCCGGGGCCTGTCTGAAGGGTGGTTCCCATACTGGTTCCTGGATCTCACCAAGCTTTCAATGCCTGACTTCCTCCGCAACGTCGTACTTTTCATCGCCGGCCTCTACATCTTAGGTCTGATCGTGGTCGCCGTTGACCGCGCCCTCGCTTTTCGACGCGCGCGAGCGTAAAGACGCGCCACTGACCTCACAGGACATTTGCTGCATGGACTTCCGCCCGCTGGGCCGCACCGGCCTCACCGTGCCCTCGATCTGCCTCGGCACCATGACATGGGGCGAGCAAAACACCCCCGAAGAGGGCTTCGCGCAGATGGACTATGCCCTCGAACGGGGCGTCAATTTCTGGGACACGGCCGAACTTTACGCGATCCCGCCGAAGAAAGAGACCCAAGGCCGCACTGAAGAAATCATGGGCGACTACTTCGCCGCCCGCGGCAACCGCGATAAAGTCATCGTCGCCACAAAAGTCGTGGGCCGCTCATCGGCCACATACTTCCGCGACAGCGGAAAGACTGCGCGTCTCACGCCAGCCGACATCGCCGAAGCGTGCGACAAGTCGCTGAAGCGCATGAAGACCGACTACATCGATCTTTACCAGGTGCACTGGCCGGACAGAAACGTTCCCGGGTTCGGCGGCAACCCGATGATCTACAACCACCCCAAGAAAGCCGACGACGAGGTCCCCATCGAGGAGAGCCTTGAGGGCCTCAACGCGCTGGTGAAGTTGGGAAAAGTCCGCCACATTGGCGTGTCCAACGAGAGCACATGGGGCCTAATGAAGTGGCTCCACGCATCTGAAACGAAGGGCCTGCCGCGCGTCGCAAGCATCCAAAACACCTACAACCTCGTGAACCGCACCTTCGAGACCAACCTCGCCGCGGCGTGTCTGCGCGAAGACGTTGGGCTTCTGGGCTACAGCGCGCTCGCGCAAGGCTACCTCACCGGCAAATACCGCAACGGCGCGTTGCCGGCGGGGGCGCGCAAGACGCTATTCAACCGCATGCAGCGCTATGAAGGCCCCAACGCCATCGACACCAACGATCGCTACGTGGCTATGGCGGAGGAGGCGGGCCTCGACCCGGCGCACATGGCCATCGCCTTCGCGCTGACCCGCCCGTTCATGACCAGCGTCATCATCGGCGCCACGACGATGGCGCAGCTGAAAACCTGCATCGATGCCGCTGATATGACGCTGAGCGAGGACATCATCGGGGCTATCAACACCATCCACCGCGCCAACGGCAACGTAAGTCCCTAGGAGCATGGGAGAGTTTCTCCCCCAAGGCGTGGACGCGGTCGGAGCCGCCTTTGTCATCGCCGCCAGCGTTTTGACGAGCGGATTGACCGCGGCGGTCGGGATCGGCGGCGGCGTCCTCCTTCTGGCATTCCTGTCGTTCGTCATCCCGCCGGAGGCGCTCATTCCGGTCCACGCTGTGGCGCAGCTTGGCTCAAATGCTGGTAGGGCGTCGCTTCTCGTGCGTCACATCTCTGTGCCGGTGATCTTGCCATTCTTGGTGGCGGCTGCCCTCGGCGTCGCGGCCGGCGCGCTCATCGTCAGCGACCTTCCGGAGCGTGTTCTCATCGCGATCATCGGCGTCTTCGTGCTGCTCACCACCTGGACGAAGCTGCCAAGTTTTCCCGGCACTGGCCGCGTTGCGCTCGTTCTGGGCGGTTTTTTCGCGAGTGTGCTCACCATGCTCGTCGGCGCCACCGGCCCGTTCGTCATCGCGATCATCCGCCAGCTCTGCGCGGATCACGTTCAAGTCGTCGCTACGCATGCGGCGGCCATGACGGCACAGCATGGCCTCAAGGTGGTCGCGTTCACCTTCATCGGATTTGCGTTTGTGGACTACATCCCGCTGCTCGTCGCCATCATCGCAGCGGGGTTCGTCGGAACCCTGATCGGGACGAGACTGCTGTTCAAGATCCCCGAAAAAACGCTAAAAATTGCGCTGAAATGGACCCTGACGGTGATCGCAGCGCAGCTCGTGCTGCGCGCGGCGTTCTTCATGTGATGGCTGCCGCCTATGCCATCGCGATGACTATCGCTTACGTCCGCGGCCCGTTCGGCTCAGCGCCCTGTAGCGGGCGGTCCGCACTGTTCAGACGAGCGTTTGCGTCCCAAGCGCGCTGGGCATCTTTTGCGCGGGATCGCTGGTAAAGCGAGAAGACCAGGATCACTGAAAGCGCCAGAACTGTCACCGCGTGGACGAATAAACTAAGGTCTAGGCCCATGAAGAAACTCCTAAATTTCCATCCGAGGCTGTCACAGCAGCGCCGCAGTGAGGGGCGCATATGAGTCTCGGTCGTGACGACGTCGAGGCCGCAGCACGTCGCATCGCTGGGCATGTTCGCCGTACACCCCTACTGCGCGTGACTGACCCCCACCTGTGCGAACTCAAGCTGGAGCACCTCCAGCTGGCCGGCTCGTTCAAGTCCCGCGGCGCGTTCAACACCCTGCTCGCGAGCGACGTTCCGCCGGCTGGCGTCGCTGCAGCGTCAGGGGGGAACCACGGCGCAGCGGTCGCCTATGCCGCCCGCGCGCTCGGCCATCCCGCGTCGATCTTCGTCCCAGAAATTTCCTCCCCGGCGAAGCTTGCGGCGATCCGCGCCACCGGCGCCGACATCACCGTTTCGGGTGCCCGCTACGCTGACGCGCTGGCGCTCTGCGAAGCTCACCAGGCCCGGACAGGCGCCATGGGCATCCACGCCTACGACGCTGACCTCACCATCGCCGGTCAGGGCACCGTCGCGATGGAGTGGGAGGCCGACAGCGAGGGCCTCGATACAGTCCTCGTCGCGGTCGGGGGCGGAGGTCTCATCTCGGGGATCGCGGCCTGGTTCGAAAGCGCTGTCAAAGTGGTCGCCGTCGAGCCCGCAACCTCCCGCGCCATGCAGGCAGCGCTCGACGCTGGCGCTCCGGTGGATGTCGAAGTGTCCGGGATCGCAGCCGATTCCCTCGGCGCCCGCTCCATCGGCGTGCGCAACTACGACATCGCCGCAAAGCATGTCGCCGCCGCCATCACGGTCCCCGACGAGGCGATTGCGGACGCGCAGCAAGCGTTGTGGCGCGACGCGCGCATCATGACCGAGCCTGGCGGTGCCGCCGCCTATGCCGCGCTGTTGTGCGGTGCTTACCAACCCGCAGCCGGCGAGCGGATCGGCGTCTTGGTGTGCGGCGCGAACGTCGACCCCGGCGCATTTGCCCTGTAGCCAGAGTGTTGGCATGAGCCATGTGGCGGATCAGTCAAGGATCCGCCATGCCGCCGAATGCTCAACCGTCCAGGCTTTCCGATGAGGAGGTGGAGCTCCTCTTCCGCCGCCTCGCGGAGCGCTACCCGCACACCAAACCACCCAGCGCGAAACGGCCGACGAACCCGTTCCGCAGCTGCGTGTCGTGCATGCTTTCGGCCCAAAGCCTCAACGCAAACACCGCGAAAGCCACCAACGCGTTGTTCGCGCTCGCCCGCACCCCGCGCACCATCCTCGCGCTGAGCGATGAGGCGATCATCGACGCGATCCGGCCCGCCGGCCTCTACAACAACAAACTGCGATCACTCAGGAAATTCTGCACCGCGCTGATCGAGGATCACGATGGAAAGGTACCGAGCACGCGGGTCGAATTGATGGCCCTACCGGGGATCGGCCGCAAATGCGCTGACATCGTGCTGCGCTTCGCCTTCCATACCCCGGTGTGCGCCGTCGATACCCACGTCCACCGGGCCGCCAACCGGGTCGGTCTGGCCTATGGCAAAACCGAAATGAAAACCGCGGAAATGCTGGAGCCACGCATTCCCGATTGGGCCGCCTGGGACGCTCACGTCTGGCTGGTCACCTGGGGGGCCGAGGTTTGCTCCTCGCGCGCGCCAAAGTGCAGCGCCTGCCTCGCCAGCGACATGTGCATCGCGCTGAAGGCCGGAAGCCTTACCTAGGCGCTTAGCCGATCACCAGCACGGTTGCCGCGGGTCCTACGGCGCGCGCGGCACTGCGATGGGAACTGACGTGGGCTTTGTCTCGGCCTTAGGCATTGGCGTTGCAATCGCCGGACCCACCGCGAGCGCTGGGGATCGGCGGGCGGTCGCTTGAGCCTCTCGCGGTGCGGTCTGAGCGGCCGTGCCGACATGCGGCGGATAAAGCCAGCGGACACCATCCAGCGTGCCAGACACGGGCGAGACCGGCGCCCACGCCCGCAGCGGCCGGCCATCGCCCATCCAACAGGGATCGGGACGGGCATAAAGCGCCTTGGTCAGCCAGCCGAGAGCCTCCTCGGTCTGCCCGCTGGCGCGATGGATTTCGGCCATCAGCGCCGCCACCCGCTTTTCCGGATCAGCCGCGGCGAGCGGCGACAGGCTCGCAAGCGCGCGGCCATGGTCCCCCGCCGTCAGCGCTGCCCGCGCAACGCCGAGCCTGCTTTCGGCGTGTTCTGGTGCCAGTTTCGCAAGCTCAAGCGCCCGGTTCAGGGCGTCCTGAGGCTGGGCGGGCGGGGCCAGCGCGACCGTCATCAGGTCGGGGTGCGGCCCGCGCTTCCACGCTTCGGTCAGTACCGCCATTACCGCCCGCCAGCCCTTGGGTTTGGCAAGCCGTGCCGCCAGCGCCGCGGCCGGCACCAGCTCAGGGGCGAGCGCCAGCGCTTCGACGACGCGGCGTCGCGCAGCGTCCGGCTCGGCAAGCGCCGTCGCCTCGGCGTGTGCAGTCAGAAGGACCGCCCGCCAACGCTTCGCCCGGTCCGGCGCCAACAGCTGTTTCTTGGCCGCTTCACCGAGCGATGCGATAGCGGCCTCATGATCACCAGCGCTGGCCTGAAGCTCCACCACGGCTTCGGCGGCCCAAACCGCTCCGGTGCGCTCAAGCCCCGCTTTAGCGGCCGATAGTGCGGCATCCTTGTCGCCCTGCCTGCGCGCCTCAATCATCAGCCCGCGCCAGCCTGCCGCAGCGCCCTCACCGTTGGCGAGCGCTGCGAAGTGGACACGCGCTGCCTCAACATCGCCGAGCCACTGCGCTTTCTGTGCCGCCGTCAACTGAACGAGTGGCTCGGCGGGCAATGCGCCCTCAGCCACCGTCAGCGCCGTTTCAGCCGCAGGCTTGTCGCCAGCAGCGATGGCGACAACGGCTTCGCCCGCCGCGCGCCAGCCAGACACCTCTGCCTCTCGCGCGCGCCGCTCCGCCCGACGCGTCGGCATGCGCACAGCCCAGCGTGCCACATCGACTACCAGCACAACGCCCGCCAGCGCTCCAGCGGCGAGGGCTAGGGCCGCAACAAGGCTGATCTGCCGCGATGCGTCGCCGAACGTGATGGTGACCGATCCCGGTTGCTCGGCAAGCCATGCCGCCGCTGCCACCAGCGTCAGGAGCGTCACCAGGACGAGGCCAAAAACCCGGTTCATGTCAGTGCGCCACCCGTCGCAAATGCATCGAGCGCAGTCAGCAGGCTGGCTTCATCCGGCCGCGCCGCAACAGAAACCTCGCGATCCGGCAGTGCGGCCGCGACCTCGGTCGACATCGCAATCGCCGGCGCAGTCTTCCACGGGGCGGTCCGTGCCCGCTCATCGAAAAGCCGCGCCGTGCGGGGCGAATAGAGGAGCACGGCAAGAAGCGATCCGCTCACGTCAGGAAGTTCGCCCACCGGCTCCATGGCATAGACCACCACGCGTTCGGCCGAGAGGCCGGCGCCGCGAAGTGTTCCGACCAGATCGCCGGCCTGATCCTCGCCGCTCAGGTGAATGACGGAGCCCGGCGCGTGCGCCACAATCAGCTCCGCCAGCGCATCCACGCCGCCTGTACCCACCGCGATCACATCAGCCCCGACCTCCCGCGCCGCCTTGGCGGTGGCCTCCCCGACGGTAAACACCGGGCGACGGCGCAGCTCTGGAAACCGCGCCAACTCAGCGGCCCCGGCCCGGCTGGTGACGGCCACAGCGTCAGGTTCGAACGGAACGGGTGCATCGCGCGCCGTCTTGCGCAGAAGCGGCACCACGAGCGGGCGATAGCCACGCGCGCTCAACAGCGCAGCGGTTCCGTCGGCGAAGGGTTGAGGCCGCGTTACCACCACCCACCCATCCCGGTTCACTGGGTCCAGCTGAGAAAGCGCGTCTCGCCGATGCGCGAGCGCAGCCGCCTGCCGGCCTCATAGCCCACCTCCGCAGCGTCGTGGGCGCCTCCGCTGGTGGAGATGTCCTCCAACTCCCTGCCATCGGGCGATGCGACCAAGCCCGTCAGATGCACGCGCCCTTCCTCCACGGTCGCGAGCCCTGCGATGGGCGTGCGGCAAGAGCCATCGAGCGCAGCCAAAAACCCCCGCTCTGCGCTGACGGCGGTTTCGGTATCGGCGTGTCCAATGTGGGCGAGCGCGCCGATCATGCGGTCGTCATCGCGTCTGATTTGAATGGCGATTGCGCCTTGGGAGAGTGCGGGCGGAAACGTTTCAGCCGGCAAAATCTCTGTCACCACATGGGTTTGGCCAAGCCGGTTAAGGCCCGCCATGGCGAGCAGCGTAGCATCGCAATCCCCCGCATCGAGCTTCGCGAGGCGGGTTTGCACATTCCCGCGCAACACGGCGACCTTAAGGTCAGGCCGCGCGCGGCGCACCAAAGCCTGCCGCCGCAGCGAGGCGGTGCCGACCGTGGCGCCCTCCGGCAGATCGGTAAAGCGCACACCACCTCGGCCGATGAAAGCATCGCGCACATCCTCGCGCGGCAAAAACGCCCCCAGCGTCAGCGGCGAGGGCATGATCGTTTCCAGATCCTTCGCCGAATGCACCGCGCAATCGATGCCGTCCTCGATGAGCTGCGTCTCTATCTCTTTGGTAAACAGCCCTTTGCCGCCCACTTCCGACAGCGGCCGGTCCAAGATCTGGTCGCCCATGGTCTTGATGATGACGACCTCGGTGAGCGTCCCCGGATTGGCCTCTTTCAGCGCGTCAGCCGTCATGTGCGCTTGCGCCAGCGCCAGCGGGGAGCCACGGGTACCGATACGAATGGGGTTCACAATTTCAATGCTTTCAGACCGGCCAGGCGTCGATGCCACGATACAGCGTAAAGAAGGCAATAACGCGCGCAAAGCCCCCAGTGCGCCAGCGGGCCAATCGCTCACAGTCCTGGCCGTGGAAACCAGCTGCGACGAGTGCGCTGCCGCGGTCGTTTCCGGCCGCCCCGGCGCGATGGCAATCAAGAGCAACATTGTCTGGAGCCAAATCGATGACCACGCTGCCTTCGGCGGTGTGGTGCCGGAAATCGCGGCCCGCGCGCACCTCAAAACCGTTGCCGCCGTCGTTCGACAGGCGCTCGCCTCCGCCGGCACCAGCGACGCCGACCTCAGCCACGTCGCAGCCACCAACGGCCCTGGTCTATTGGGTGGCCTCTTGGTGGGGTCCAGCTTCGCTAAGGGTTATGCCCAAAGCGCCGACTTGCCGTTTTTTCCAGTGAACCACCTCGAAGCACACGTCCTCACGCCGCGGCTCACCGATGGCACGCCCTATCCCTACTGCGTGGCGCTTCTGTCGGGCGGTCACGCTCAGTTCGTCGCCGTGCGCGGGCTTGGCGACTATGTCCGCCTCGGCGGCACCATCGACGACGCCGCCGGCGAAGCTTTTGACAAAACCGCCAAGCTCTTAGGGCTCGGCTTCCCAGGCGGCCCCGCTGTGGAGCGGGCAGCGGCGAGCGGAACTGAGCGCTTCACCTTCTCCGTTCCGCTCGCGCGCCGTCCGGGCTGCGATCTATCCTTTGCAGGCCTCAAAACCGCCGTTCGCTTGGCCGCTGAGGCGGAGGCACCGCTGAGCGACGCGGCCGTTGCAGATATCTGTGCCTCGTTCCAAGCGACAGTCGCGCGCCTCTTGCGGCAAAAGACGGCGCAAGCGCTCGCGGCGTTTCAAGAGGTGTCGCCCGGTCCGCCCACCGCGCTCGTGGCGGTCGGGGGCGTTGCGGCCAACCAAGCGCTTCGCGCCGCACTCCAAAGCGTCGCCGATGATGCGGGCGTGGCCTTCGTAGCACCGCCCCTTGCACTGTGCACCGACAACGCCGCCATGGTCGCCGCGGCAGCGCTGGAGCACGCCGCCGCTGGTGAAGCCCCAGACCTCAGCGCCCGCGCGCGCTCACGCTGGCCGCTCGACGCAGACGCGGCGGCGATGCTCGGCGGCGGCAAACGCGGCGTGAAAGCCTAGCCGATCCCATCATGACGCTGGCGGCGGCCGGCAAAATCGGCCAAAGGTCGCCGCGCCGTTGCAGGGGCGGATAACGCTCCACCGCACGGGACCCCACAACAGAGCCAACCACCGCGCTCGAACGCGCATCGACGAGGACGACATGATCGAGGACCGCCCGACGCACTTTGTAAAACCCAACGGAGAGCGTGCGGTTCTGCCATTCTCGCAAGGCGAATACCAGCGCCGGATCGCGGCTCTGCGCGCCATCATGGCCGAAATGGATCTGCCGGCGGTGCTCCTCACCTCCATGCACAACATCGCCTACATCAGCGGCTTCCTCTACTGCTCATTCGGCCGGTCCTATGGCTGCGTTGTGACCCACGACAAAGTCACCACCGTCAGCGCCAACATTGACGCCGGTCAGCCCTGGCGCCGCTCCGTGGGCGAGAACGTCATCTACACCGACTGGCAGCGCAGTAACTTTTGGCGCGCGGTCGCCGACCTCGTCCCACCGGGCTCGCTCGGCATCGAGGGTGACCACCTCACGCTGCAATTGCGCGATCAACTCGTTGATGCGCTCGGCGAGCGCCCGCTCACCGACATTGGCGCCGCCACCATGCGCGCGCGGCTCGTGAAATCGGACGAAGAGATCGCGCTCATCACCGACGGCGCCCGCGTTGCCGACATTGGTGGCGCGGCTGTCCGCGATGCCATCCGGCCTGGCGCGCGGGAAATCGACGTCGCGATGGCCGGCCGCGACGCCATGGAACTCGCCATCGCCGAGGCCCACCCCAACGCCGAATACCGCGACACCTGGGTTTGGTTTCAATCGGGCATCAACACCGACGGCGCCCACAACCCCGTCACCGCCCGCGCCCTTCAGTCCGGCGACATCTTGAGCATGAACACCTTCCCGATGATCAGCGGCTACTACACGGCCCTGGAGCGCACGCTCTTCCTCGGTGAGCCCGATGCCGAGACGCTGCGCCTCTGGCGGATCAATGTCGCGGCCCATGATCTGGGCAAATCGCTCATCAAGCCCGGCGCCGTCTGCTCGGAGATTTGCGCCGAGATCAACCGCCTGTTCGCCGACGAAGGCGTGCTTCAGTTCCGCTCATTCGGCTACGGCCACTCGTTTGGTGTGCTCGGCTGGTACTACGGCCGCGAGGCAGGCCTTGAGCTGCGCGAGGACATCGACACAGTGATCGAGCCAGGCATGGTGGTCTCCATGGAGCCAATGCTGACGATCCCCGAAGGCCAGCCAGGCGCCGGCGGCTACCGCGAGCACGACATCTTGGTCGTCACCGAGGACGGCACCCGCAACGTCACCGGCTTCCCATATGGCCCTGAGGCGAACACGATCCCGGTCTAAGGGTTGCGGCCCGCGACGAACAACTACATCGATGAACAATGTATCTCTGAAGCGCGGATTGAGCGAAAAATGGCCAGCAACGCGACCCCAAAAGCCGTCGTTGAGGAAATGTACCGGGCGTACGCGGCCGGCGACATGGATGCCGCGTTGGCAACGTTCGCCCCCGACGTTTTGCATGTCGCGCACGCCACCAACCGAAATGCCGCCTTCTGTGGAACCTTCACCGGGCACAATGGTCTGCTCGACCGCATCCAAGCGATCGGCGCCGCATTTGCGTTCGAAAGCTATGTGCCGCGAACGATCATCGTCGAGGGTGAACGCGTTGCCGCCATGGTCGACTTCGCCGCTGTGCATCGCGAAACGGGCGCACGCTTCGACAGCACGATTGCCCACTTCATCGTGGTCCGCGATGGAAAGATCGTCGAGCTTATCGAATTCTTCGACACCGCGATGGCAGAGGCGTCCGTTCGTTAGCGCCGCCCGCCAGCGGTATCGGCGGCACTAACCCTCAGCCTCTACCCGCCGCTGACCGCAAATTTGTTAGGCCGCTGGCGCATCAGCCCCTCCTGCGCCGTGGCCGCGACCAACGTGCCGGACAGGTCGTAGAATACCCCGCGCGTCAGGCCGCGGGACCCCGCCGTGGAGGGGCTGTCTTGGGAATAAAGCAGCCACTCGTCCGCGCGGAAGGGGCGGTGAAACCACATCGCATGGTCAAGGGACGCCATCTGCAGCTCGCGGTCGAACACTGACCGGCCATGGGCAAACAGCGCGGTGTCGAGGAGCGTCATGTCCGACAGATAGCCCAGCACTGCCCGGTGCACCTGCGGATCATCGGGGAGGCGATCCGTGGCGCGGATCCAAACGTTGTTTTGCGGGGGCAAACGCTCGTTGGACAGGTAATGGCGCAAATCGAGCGGGCGGATCTCGATGGGCCGCTCACGCTCAAAATACCGGCGTACCGCTTCCGGCGCTTTCTCGATCATCAAGGCCTTAAACGCCGCATCGTCCGGCAACTCATCCGGTCGCGGCACATCGGGCATCGCGATCTCGTGCTCCAGCCCGTCCTCAACGCGCTGGTAGGATGCGCTCATGGAGAAAATCGCGTGGCCGTGCTGGATGCCCACCACCCGGCGCGTCGCAAACGATTTCCCGTCGCGGATCCGGTCCACCTCATAGATGATCGGCACATTCGGATCGCCCGGCCGCAAGAAATAGCCGTGCAGCGAGTGGCAGGGTCGCTCCTCGTCCACCGTCCGCGTGGCAGCAACCAGAGCCTGGCCGATCACCTGCCCGCCGAACACCCGCTGCCAGCCCACTTGCGGGCTCCGGCCCCGGAAAAGGTTGTGTTCCAGCGGTTCCAGATCGAGCGTTGACAACATCTCTGCGACAGCGGGCTTCATCATTTCTCTCCCAAGGGCATAGTCCGGGGCGCCCGACATGTGGCGCATTGGTGGCGTGTTGGCCATAACGCCGCATAGCAATGGCAGTCGCCAACGTGGCAGCCAGCTGTTGCAGTGGCGAGCGGGGGCGAAGACGAGATGACGGAACGCGTTGTTGCGATTGCAGGCGGAGGCATTGTGGGGCGCACCCTCGCCGTGGCGCTCGCCAGCCAATCCCATCTGCGCCCGGTGCTCTACACCGGCGGACCCGCAAAGCGCGATGACCGCGCCAGCGCTGTCTCTGCCGCTGCGCAGGCGATGCTTGAGCGTATCGGCATCTGGGACAAGGTGCTGATTGATTCGCAGCCCATCGAAGAGATGCGCATCACTGACAGCCGCGCCGACGATGCCATCCGCCCCGAGGTGCTCACCTTCGCCTCCGACCGCGACGTCGGCGCGTTTTCAGACATGGTCCCCAACGTCGCCATGCGCGATGCACTCGCTGCGCGTTGCGAGGCGCTGAACATCGAAGTGAGCGAGGAACGCGTGGAGTTCTTCGAGGAAACCAGAAACGGCGTATCGCTGGAGCTGAGCGGGGGAGGGATCGCGCACGCTGACATCCTGATCGCCGCCGATGGCAGGGACTCAAAGCTGCGCGGGATCGCGGGCATCGAGGTTGTCACGCACGATTACCGCCAAAGCGGGATCGTCTGCACCGTGGAGCACACCAAACCGCACCACGGCGTCGCAACCCAGCACTTCTTGCCCAACGGCCCCTTTGCAATGTTGCCTCTGGTGGGCAACCGCTCATCCATTGTGTGGACCGAGCGGCCGAGCTTTGCGGCCAGCTTGGGACGCACTGATCCGCTTCTCGCGGGCCTTGAGATTGAGCGTGTGTTTGGCCTCTCGCTCGGGCGCCTGACAGTCGCGGGTGAAATTCAGGTATTTCCGCTCGTTGGGATGTTGGCGCGCCAGTTCACCGAGGGCCGCTTCGCGCTCATCGGCGATGCCGCCCACGTGATCCATCCGCTGGCTGGGCAAGGGCTCAACCTTGGCCTGCGCGATGTGGCAGCGCTCACCGAAACGCTGGTCGATGCGCACCGCGCCGGCGAAGATCTGTCGCTCGCGCTGCCACGCTGCGAGCGCTGGCGCCGTGCCGACAGCACGCAGATGGCCTTGGTCACCGGTGGGCTGAACGCCATTTTCTCCCAGCGCTCAGACTTCATCCGTGCCATCCGCTCCATCGGCATCGGCCTTGTGGAGCAGCGCGAAGACCTCAAAAATGCGTTCATTCGTGAGGCCGCCGGCTTTGCGGGTGAATTGCCGCGACTCATGAAAGGCGAGGCGGTCTAAGCGGGCCGTGCGCCGAGGAGACTAAGATTGTGTCGAACTTAGCGATTTTTCTGACAGTCATTGCGCTTGGCGCCGTGGCCGTCGTGCTGGCGATGGGCCTGTGGAATATGGTCCGCGGCGGCTCGCCCAACCGCAGCCAAGCGCTCATGCGCATGCGTGTTCTGCTTCAACTTGTGGCCATTGTGGTGGTCATGGGCGCGCTATATTTCTCGACAGGATAACATACTGCGCCGCGCTCCGCGGCCAGCCGCGGACGCGCTGAACCCATGGTCACACTCACAAAGATTTACACTCGCACAGGCGACGCGGGCACGACTGCCATGGGCAACGGCGAGCGCCGACCCAAGGGCGACCTGCGCATCGCCGCCTACGGGACAGTGGACGAGACCAACAGTGTGATCGGCTGCGCGCGTGCCGTCGGCGCCCCGCCGCACATTGACGTCATGCTTGGCACCATCCAAAACGACCTGTTCGATCTGGGGGCAGACCTCGCCACTCCTCACGCTGAAAATTTGCCCTACGAGCCGCTGCGCATTGTCGCAAGCCAAGTGGAGCGGCTGGAGCGGGAGATCGATGCGCTCAACGCCAACCTTAGCCCGCTGAAATCGTTCGTGCTGCCGGGTGGCTCTCCTTTGTCGGCCCAGCTGCATTTGGCGCGGACAGTGTCGCGGCGCGCCGAACGGTTGATGTGCGAGCTGGCCCAAACCGAGCTCGTTGGCGAAGCTGCGCTGCGTTATGCCAACCGCCTGTCCGACTTCTTGTTTGTCGCCGCGCGCGTCGCCAACAAAAACGGCGCGGACGATGTGCTCTGGGTCCCTGGCCAAAGCCGCGGTGCTTGATTAACCCAAGCCCAACGAATACTTTGCGCGAAATCCCGAAGACGGTTTGGAGATGTCATGAAAGTCCTGGTTCCGGTGAAACGCGTCGTTGATTACAACGTAAAAATTCGCGTCAAGCCGGACGGTTCGGGCGTCGATCTTGCCAACGTCAAGATGAGCATGAACCCGTTCGATGAAATCGCCGTCGAGGAAGCACTCCGGCTCCGTGAGGCAGGTTCCGCCACCGAAGTGATCGCGGTGTCCATCGGCCCTAAACAGGCGACAGAGACGCTGCGGACAGCTCTCGCCATGGGTGCCGATCGCGCGATCCTCATCCAAACCGATGAGATGCCCGAGCCGCTTGATGTGGCAAAGCTCCTCAAAGGTGTCGTGGGCGAAGAAGAGCCCGGAATTGTCATCCTCGGCAAGCAAGCCATCGATGATGACTGCAACCAGACGGGCCAAATGCTGGCCGCTCTCCTTGGTTGGGCACAGGGAACTTTTGCATCCAGCATTGCGGTTGACGGCGAAACGCTGAACGTCACCCGCGAAATCGACGGCGGTTTGCAAACAGTGGCGCTCAAGATGCCCGCCATCGTCACCACCGACCTGCGCCTCAACGAGCCGCGCTACGCCTCGCTGCCCAACATCATGAAGGCGAAAAAGAAGCCGCTCGCCGAAAAGACCGCCGCCGACTACGGCGTGGAGTTGAAGCGCCGTCTTGAGGTGATCAACACCGAAGAGCCGCCTGAGCGTCAGGCGGGCGTGAAGGTGGGGTCGATCCCTGAACTCGTCGAAAAACTGAAATCTGAAGCCGGTGTCATCTGACGCCGTGCTCACCGCATGGGAGGGTTGAAATAATGGCAGTCCTACTGATCGCTGAGCCCACCGACGGTGCTCCGAACGATGGAACGCTCAAAGCAATGACCGCCGCCAAAGCGCTTGGCGGTCCGGTCCACATCTTGGTGCCCGGTGCCACCGACGACACTGCTGCTGCTGCGGCCGCCATCGACGGCGCCGACGTGGTCCTGAAAGCGGAGGGCGACGCGTTTGCCCACGGAATGGCCGAAAGCTTGGCCGATCTCATCGTGGGCATCGCTGGCGACTATGATGCGATCGTCGCGGCATCAACCACGTTTGGCAAAAACGTGCTGCCCCGGGTCGCGGCGATGCTCGATGTCATGCAAATCTCCGACATCATGAGCGTTGAAAGCCCCGATACCTTCACCCGGCCCATCTACGCCGGAAATGCGATCCAGACGGTGCGCTCCACCGACGCCAAGAAAGTCATCACCGTGCGCGCCGCGTCCTTCGGCGGGACCGCTGCGGAAGGCGGCTCGGCGGAGGTTCGCTCCGTCGACGGCGCCGCGAGCGATCTGTCTAAGTTCGTCGGCGAAGAGGTGGCGTCCAGCGACCGGCCGGAACTGGCGAGCGCCAAAATCATCGTATCGGGCGGTCGCGCGCTGGGATCGTCTGAAAAGTTCCAGGAAGTGATGGAGCCGCTCGCCGATCAGCTTGGCGCTGCCATCGGTGCCTCCCGTGCCGCCGTCGACGCCGGCTACGCACCTAACGACTGGCAGGTCGGGCAGACGGGCAAAATCGTGGCGCCGGACCTTTATATCGCCTGCGGGATCTCCGGCGCCATCCAGCACTTGGCGGGCATGAAGGACTCCAAAGTCATCGTTGCCATCAACAAGGATGACGAGGCTCCGATTTTCCAAGTGGCGGACTACGGCATTGTTGGCGACATCTTCACTCTCGTGCCGGAACTAAAGTCCGAACTCGAGAAAGCGGCCTGATGAGCCTTGGCGGGTCCCCCGAAAGCCCATCACGGCTCGGGGGCCCGGGCCGTTCCGGGTTCATCGACGATAAATATGCGCCGCATAATGTGGCCGA
>CAKZYH010000358.1 GCA_937884725.1 uncultured Paracoccaceae bacterium | reverse complement strand
AGCGCGCGGCCACCAATTGCGCCACGAACGCTGCCAGATCGTCGGTCACATACTCCACATGCGGCGCCGCCCGTCCTTCAAGCTCCCACTCTTCGCGGAAAACCTCGCGTGTGCCCTGCGGCACGACGAGCACGGTGCGCATCCCGCTCGCGTGCGGCACGGCAAGGTTGCGCGACAAATCCTCAAACATGGCTGCCCGTTGCGGCTCGATCCCATGCTTGCCCCAAAACTTCTGATACGTCTCCGCCGCCGGCTTGGGGATGAGGTCCGCCGCCACAATGTCGAAAATATCGTCAAACAGCTCCGCCAACCCAATCCGCTCTGCAATGCGCTCCGCGTGCGCAACAGTCCCGTTGGTCATAATAAAGCGCCGCCCAGGCAACGCCTTCACAGCCTCCGCCAGCGCAGGATCGGCAACCACCTTGTCGTGGTCGATATCGTGGACGTACTCCAAAAACCCGTCGGGTGAGATGTCGTGCTCCACCATCAGCCCGCGCAGCGTGGTCCCATACCGGCGATAATAGTCCTTTTGGAGCGTATGGGCCGCATCGCGTTCCAGATCGAGAAGCTCGGCCACATAGTCGCCCATGCGCTGATCGACTTCGGCGAAGAGGTTCGTGTGGGCCGGGTAAAGCGTGTTGTCGAGGTCGAAAATCCAGGTGTCGACGTCGGCGAACGCGGACAGATCGCGCGGATTGGATGGCCCTTCGGAGGGCAGCGGCGAAGCGTGGCTCAAGGACATCTCCAAAGTTGTCGGCCGACCCCGACCGCTGTGGTCAAACTAGGCCACCCAACCCGCGCGAACACCAAGCGCCCGTCCCGCATTTCGAGGCAGAACAGCCCACCACCTGGGGAGCCTGATCGCTGGAGCCACCGTCGCGCCCCCTGACAAGCAGCGGTGGGTGGGGTTTGCAAGGGGGCCGCAGGCCGGCTTTGCCGCTCGCCCCTTGCAGGCCCCACCCACCGTTGCCACGGGAGACGCGCGACGGTGGTTCCGGCAGTCAGGCGTGGCCCCCTGATCGTTGGTGAACCCGAGCCCGCCGGAGGCTCTGTGTCAGCGTTTAATGAGTGTCCCAGCCCCAATATCGGTAAACAGCTCCAGTAAGACAGCGTGCTGTGTCTTCCCGTTCAGGATGACAACACCCTCCACCCCACGCTCCAGCGCTGCAATACAGGTCTCAACTTTCGGGACCATTCCCCCGGAAATGATACCGGCAGCTATCATCCTGCGTGCCTCGGCGACGGTCAGCTCCTTCAACAGCGTCCCATTCTCGTCGAGCACACCATCAACGTCCGTCAGAAAGAGGAGCCGCATCGCCCCCAGCGCACCTGCGATGGCCCCGGCAAACGTATCGGCGTTGATATTGTAGGTCTCGCCATCGAGCCCCGTGGCCACCGGCGCAATCACGGGAACGATCTCTTGCTTGGCCAGCACATCCAGAACATCACGGCGCACCTCCACCGGCTCACCCACAAAGCCAAGGTCGAGGATGCGCTCAATGTTGCTGTCGGGATCCCGCGTGGTGCGCTTGAGCGGTTCGGCGAGCACCATGCGTCCGTCCTTGCCCGACAGGCCCACAGCACGCCCACCGGCCGCGTTGATGGTGGAGACGATGCTTTTGTTTATGGAGCCGGCGAGAACCATCTCCACCACCTCGACAGTGGCCTTATCGGTCACCCTGAGCCCGTCGCGAAATTCCGATTGGATGCCCAAACGCGTCAGCATCTGCCCAATCTGAGGCCCACCGCCGTGCACTACGACCGCGTTTACCCCCGATAGCGTGAGGAGCGTGATGTCCTCCGCAAACGCCTCAGACAGCCCCCCGTCGCCCATGGCGTTGCCGCCATACTTCACGACAATCGTCTTGCCGTCGTAGCGCAGCAGGTAAGGGAGGGTGGTCGCGATAATCTCGGCCCGCTGCTGCGGTTCGATGTCGGGCGTGGTCTCGTCGGTCATGGGGCTTGGCATTGGGCTGTGGCTGGTGGTGCATGCTTAGCTTGCCCGGGCCATCTGTTAAACAGGCGAACCTCACCCTGCTCTTGAGCCAACCGCCCAGGAATGACAGCTGAGGGGACGCTCAACCCACTCGAGGCCGGGAACCGCCATGACCAAACGCTTTTCGTTCGTCCCGCCCGGTGGCGGCACCAATTACGACTGGGCGGCCGACCACACCTTCGTGAAGGTCTCCGCAGCCGACACCGGCGGGCACTACACGCTGATGGAGGATAACCTGAAGGCGCACTTCGCGCTCGGCCTGCACATGCACCGCCACCACGCCGAAACGTTTTACATCCTGGACGGCACCATCGACTTCTACATCGACGGTGAGTGGATGAGCGCCACACCCGGGACGTGCATTCACATCCCGCCAGGTGTCCCCCACGCTTGTGTCATCGCTGAGGGCGGGGAGGGTGGTCGCATGCTGATGATCTACCAGCCGTCAGGCTTCGATCAGTTTTTGGCAGAGATGGCCCTCATGACAGAGGCTGACTTCGCCGACCCCGCCAAGATGCAAGCCCTCAACGAAAATTACGACATCATTCAGTTGGGCGGCGTCCCCGAGCGTTGATGGGGTGCTAGTTCGGAAACAGCACCGGGTTCAGAAACCGCGCGAGCGCCGCGTTCGACTGAATGCGCACCTCAGGATCGCCGCCGATCAGATAGCCGTCGGTGTTGGCGCAAAGGCCGAGCATGATGGTCCGCATCGCTGGGCCAGACATATGCATCGGCAGCGTCGCGTGCTCGGCAACCCCATTCTCACGCACCCGAAAACGGCAGTCGGCAAGGTGGGCGGGCGTGCGCCAATGGCGGCTGTTGCTGTCCCACCGGTGCCGGGCCTCGAACGTCTCGATGACCACCTCCGAGCCGCCTTCGCGCAGGTCTTCCGCCGTCGCAGCGCACTCCTCAGCGTCCATGATGGCGTCCTCGGTCCCCCACATCATCATGATCGGCGCACCGGTGGTCTCGATCTTCTCAAACCGTGCGATACACGGCCCGTAGACGGCCACGTGCGCGGCAAACGGTACATCGGGCAGATAAGCGTCCACCACCTGGCGGTAGGCGGCGTAGGTGGCCGACATCCCGCCATAGGAAAAGCCGATGACGGCAACCCGTTCGCCGTCGATCTCAGGCCGCTCCACCAGCCAGTCGAGGACGGCAAAGCTGTCGGCAAGCGCCATGGCCTCGGTGATTGTCATCAGCCGTTCGATGAACCCGAAGCCGCCGCGCGGCGAGAAAATGTTGATGATCGCCGCACCCACGCCCTGCGCCGCAAACTGCCGCGCGTAGGTGTGTTCGCGCCCCTCGCTCACCCCGCCAGCGCCGTGGAGCAAAATCACGGCCGGTGCGGGCCCGTCCGCCCCCTGCGGCGGATAATAGACAACGTCGGCATCGATGAGCTCCCCGGATCCCCGCGCTGCGTCAAACAGCGAAAACGGGCTGAAGCTCAAAATGTCGGCCCGCTCTGGGCTCATGCGGGCCGCTGGCCAATGGCCACTTTCATCCAGCGGCCCAGCCTTCGCCCCAACCGCGAACACCAGCATAAGCGCACCGACAAAGACCTTTAGGGGCATTCAGAATGGTCCAGAAAACGGCGCTTCACGTAGCCGGTGATCACGCTGTCGCCATCAAACAGGCTCACCGGGCACCAGCGCGCGCCAAGTGGAAGATTTGAAGGTGTGCAGGTCGCAAACTCGCGTTGATGCGCTTCAAAGAGTGTGTCGGGCGGCGGCCCCTTCGCGGCAAGCGCTACAATCGGCGAGCTGTTCCAATGGATCGACGTGAGCGCGGGCGTATTGGCGGACGGGCCCTCACGCACCTTCAGCGGATCACTCGGCCCAACATTGGCCCGGTAGCAACCCCAGCCACTGGTGGCGTTGGCTGGCAAGGCGGTGAACAGCGAGCCCACCAGGGCGGCGGCGAAAACGGCATGTTTCATGGTTTGCAGTCCATCTGCGGTGTGTGACGTAGCGCAGCGCACATAAGCGGCGATGTTGTGGCACAATGTGCCCCGCATCACAGCCCGACGACCGCTCACGCCTGCACGCAGCGCTCAAGTCGTTACAAGCTCGGCAATGTCGGCGCGCAACTCGGCAAGGCCAAGCCCCGTGTCCGCCGACGTCAACCGCACATCCGGATGCGCCGCAGGCCGCCGCCGCAGCGCGTCGCCCACCTCAGCAAGCACCTTCGCCTGCGCCGCCGCTGAGATTTTGTCAGCCTTGGTCAACACCGCTTGATAGCTCACCGCTGCCGTATCGAGCACCTTCAGCGCCTCATCATCGACCG
>CAKZYH010000357.1 GCA_937884725.1 uncultured Paracoccaceae bacterium | reverse complement strand
TGATCGGCGAGACGCCGCAAAATGTCAGTCATCCCCTGACCGCTGGCCGCCGAGATGAGATGCACTGGTCCACCGACGGCCTGACTGAGCGCGTCCATAGCCTCGCTCGCATCGGCCACAGCATCGGCCTTGGACAACGCGACCACGCGGGGTTTGTCCGCAAGCCCAGCGCCGTAAAGCGCCAGCTCGTTGGAGACCACGCGGTAGTCCTCAGCGGGGTCCTCTGACGTGGCATCGACGAGGTGCAGCAGAACCGGGCAACGCTCAACGTGGCCCAGGAAGCGGTCCCCGATGCCCACACCTTCGCTCGCCCCCTCGATAAGACCGGGGATGTCGGCGATCACAAGCCGGCGCTGATCGATGGTCGCGATGCCCAAGTGCGGATGGAGTGTCGTAAACGGGTAGTCGGCGACCTTCGGCTTTGCCGCACTCACCGCCGATAAGAAGGTGGATTTGCCGGCATTGGGCAGGCCCACTAAGCCAGCATCAGCGATCAGTTTCAGCCGCAGCCAAATGGCCATCTCTTGGCCAAGCTGCCCCGGATTGGCGTGGCGCGGCGCCTGGTTGGTGGACGACTTGAAGTGTTGGTTGCCGAACCCGCCGTTCCCGCCCTTCAGCAGCCGCACCTTGGCGCCCACCTCGGTGAGGTCAGCCAGCGTGCGTTCCTTGTCCTCATCAAGCACGACCGTGCCGACGGGGACTTTCAGCACCGCATCACCACCGCTCGCGCCGGTGCGGTTGCGGCCTGCACCGCCATCGCCCGCCCCGGCACGGAAATGTTGCTGATATCGAAAGTCGATCAGCGTGTTGAGGCCCTCGACAGCCTCCACCCAAACATCACCGCCGCGGCCACCATCGCCGCCGTCCGGCCCGCCCTGCTCAACGTACTTCTCACGCCGGAACGACACCGCGCCGTTTCCTCCGCGGCCGGAGCGCACGTAAACTTTCGCTTGGTCGAGGAATTTCACTCAATGAACCGGGATGGGCGTCCCGTCCTCCTTGAAAATCGGCTCTTTGGGCATGACTGGCAGGATCTCCAGCACGGCCTCAGAGGGTCGGCACAGCTTCACACCCTTTGGGGTGCACACGATGGGGCGGTTCACCAGAACCGGGTGCTCCAACATGTGCTCAAGCAGCGTCTCGTCCGGCACCGCGGGGTCCAATAGACCAAGCGCCTCGGCGGGCGATTTCGTGGTGCGCAGTGCCGTTCGCGGCGTGAGGTCGGCGGCTGCAAACAGTCCGAGGAGCTGCGCCCGCGTCCAGCCGGTTTGCAGATACTCGATCACCGTCGGCTCCTCACCCGTCGCGCGGATGATCGACAGCACGTTGCGCGACGTGCCGCACTCCGGGTTGTGGTGGATCACGATGGCCATTGTAGCCTCCCCGACGCCTTCCTGGGCAATAAACGCAAAACGCGGCAGCTGACAGCCACCGCGTTTCAAACTGTCCCGCTCAGCCCATGCGGGCGGCGGGTTATTCGGCCGGCGCAGCGCCGGGCTTGGTGTCCACCACCGTCACATACGTGCGGCCAAGCTTCTTGCGGAACGCCACAAAGCCCTGGGTCAACGCAAATAGCGTATGGTCCTTGCCCATGCCCACGTTGTCGCCAGCGTGCCAACGGGTGCCGCGCTGACGCACGATGATGTTGCCGGGGATCACAGCCTCGCCGCCAAACTTCTTGAACCCGAGGCGACGGCCAGCGGTATCGCGGCCGTTGCGGGAGGAACCGCCTGCCTTTTTGTGTGCCATGCTAAATCCCTCTTACGCGGCGTTGATGCCGGTGATCTTCACCAGCGTTTGTGGTTGGCGGTGGCCATTCTTGCGGCGCGAGTTCTGCCGGCGGCGCTTCTTGAAGATGATGATCTTCTTGTTGCGCACCTGGTCGACGATCTCGCCAGTGACCGTGGCGCCGGCGATAAGGGGCGCGCCCACAGTCGCGTTATCGCCCTCGCCCACCATGAGAACGCTGTCGAACGTCACCGCATCACCAGCGGCGCCCTCAACGGTCTCGATTTTCAGTTCATCGCCCTCGGCGACGCGGTATTGTTTGCCGCCTGTCTTGATGACTGCGAACATATGCTGATCCTTCCGCTGGGTCGGCGCACGAATGCCCACGCCCAAGCCTTCTTGTCGTGTGTTGCGTCGAGATACGTGCGCGCGGCCCGGCCGTCAACGGCACACGGCCCAGATAAGCGTATCTGCCAGCACAGACTATGCTGTTAGGCGAGCTCTGCCACGATGCTGCTCACCCAACCTGGCGGGGGCTCCTTGCCAGGGTGAATGGTGCCGCACACCGGGCAAGTGCGGGCCTCCACATCGTTGTAGAAGGCTTCGAAAAGGGGCGGCAGGTCCTTCACGATGTCTTTCACCTCAACCTCGACCCGGTGAACCAGCGCACCGTCCTCGAAGCAGTACCACTCAAAGCCATCCACCGCGCCAGGCTGGCGGGCGCCTTCCACCACCAGACCAATGGAGCCAGGCACGGGGCGTTGCGGCGAGTGGCGCACATGCGGGGGAAGCATGAACACCTCACCTTCGCGGATCGGGACGTCATAAATCTTGCCGCGGTCGGCAATCTTCAGGAGCATGTCTCCCTTCAGCTGATAGAAAAATTCCTCCACCGGATCATCATGAAAGTCGACCCGCTGGTTGGGGCCCCCGACCATCATGACCACCATGCCGGTCTCTTCGTCGAACAGCTGTTTGTTACCGACGGGGGGCTTAAGCAGATGCTGGTTTTTGTCGATCCAGCCTTGGAAATTGAAGGGCTTGAAGCTTGGGTGCAGTGGCATGGCGGCAAAACTCCGGTAAACCAGATCGAGTTTAAGTGACACCGCCTCCCTGGCCAAGCGCTCAGCCTGAGGTTCGCCTGCGTCAGTGAGATCGATCCGTTACCCGACGCGGATTGCCGTGACCTCTCCCTTGAGGGCGGCCACCATCGAATAGGCCGCCATCGCCGAGGAGCGGGGGTTGTCCGGCAGCGCGTTGCCGCTGAACTCGGCGTTGAAATGTCCAAACGCCCCTTCCGCTTCCAAGTGATGCGTGTTCGCGGTCGCGGCCGGATCAGCGATCAGCACCACCTCGGTGTCGCGAAAACCAAGGCCTGCCAGCGCAACTGTCGCCGCAACATTCGCGATTATGGGATACGCCAGCGCCGCAGCGCGCGCATCGCCGCGAAAAAGCTCGGCAGGCTCGGTG
>CAKZYH010000356.1 GCA_937884725.1 uncultured Paracoccaceae bacterium | reverse complement strand
CTCTGATCAGGCTAGGATTGGATCCAATCGTAGCGCACTTCTTCGCGCTCTACTTTGCCATCCTCTCAATGCTAACGCCCCCCGTGGCGCTATCGTCCTACGCAGCTGCAACGATATCGGGCGAAAGCCCAGCAGCGACTGGCTGGACGGCCTTCCGCCTCGCGATCCCGGGATTCCTGATCCCGTTCGGCGTCGTCCTTCACCCGGGCCTCGTTATGGTTGGCTCGACAGCAAACCTTCTCCTCGGCGTGGTATCGTTGCTGGTCGGCTTCATGGCGCTCGCACCAGCGATCATCGGCTGGCTCTTCCGCCCGCTGCGCGCCTGGGAGCGAGCGGCAGGCGCGCTCATGGGTCTTGTTTCGATACTACCCTACCCGCTGTTGTCCATTGCCTCACTGTTCATGATCGCGGGCTTCGTCTTCTGGCTCTGGCAAACCCGGGGAAATGGCGCCGAGGCTGCGCCAGCTGAGGCACAGGCAGGGCTATGACGACCATCTCCCGGCGCACCCGCGCGCGGGCTAGAGCCGTTTCGATCTGACTGGAAACCAGTCAGATCGAAGACAACGGCTCGCTCTTACGATCCTCGAGCAACTTTTGTCAGTCTGACTTTCCACAGTCAGACTGACGTTGCTCTAGTCTTCGCGGAACGACAGACGATACCGCGCCGGGCTCACACCCAGCCGTTTCTTGAACGCGGTCGAGAAATGGGCGTGGCTGGCGAAGCCAGTTTCAACAGCGATTTCGGCAATCGGCCGTTCAGTCTCAACGAGCATATCACGCGCATGGCAAAGCCGCCGGCTAATGATGAAGTCTTGCGGGGTTTCGCCGGTTGCCGCGTGAAACGCGCGAGAAAAGTGCGACCGACTCAAGCCAGCCTTCTTGGCAAGATCTTCAACGCTGAGACGGCTACCCACAGCGCCCTCAATCTCGCGAACAATGTTGCGAAGCACACGAGGCGGCAGCGTCTCCTTGTGCCCGGCGGGAAGATCGATGTCGAGGAAGTGGCAGGAAAAGCGCGCGAACATCGCGTCAACTAACGGAAGCACATAGGCCGGTTCCATCAATGGATCGCTGATCAGTGCCCGCCTCAGCTCCAGCTGGAGCGCCGCAAAACCCGGATCGACAAAGCTCTCCACCACCTGCGGGGACCAAACCCTGCCCCCACCAACCCGCTCAAAGGCCCCCTCCACGCGCACCGGCGGAGCAGCGAAGACAAGAAACTCCACGGGCGCAACCAAGCGAACCCTAACCGTGGTGAACGGCGGAGATAAGAACGCCCCGCCCGTCGGCAGAGAGGTCCGCCGCACAGGCCCATCATTGATGGACAGGTCCACCGGCGCCAAAGCGAACGGCGCGAAGATGCAATAGTGGTCAATCTTGTAGGCAAGCTCAAACTCCACCGGCGGATAAAGCTCCACATGAACGCCCTCAATATTGAAAGGGCGCGCCCACCCAGGCAGGCGGTCCGATGGCGGTCCGTCAAAGTCGATCACGCGGTTCTCACTGACCGTTCGATCCCTCCGCGGGCCCGGCGATTTCTCTGTCCTGTCTGTCATAATCGGTCAGGTGCTCGCGCTGACGTGCCCGGGCAATACACAGGCGTCCGATTTCCGCGCATTTTTGAAAGTCACCGCACATCGTTGGTAGAGGCCGCGGCTTTCTGTCCCTACTTCCCCGTCAACGGCAAACACTGCCGCTCCCTTGTAAATCTTTATCGATGTACTGATCAACTGCATCGATGAATCGGTCCGGAAAGGACGGGCACCATGAATCCGAAGCTTGAAGTGCTGACGCCGCAAAATAGCCAGCTCATCTTTATCGATCAACAACCGCAAATGGCCTTTGGTGTCCAGTCGATCGACCGCCAGCTGTTGAAAAACAATGTCGTTGGGCTGGCCAAAGCTGCAAAGGCCTTCAACATCCCGACGACGATCACGACTGTGGAGACCAAGAGTTTCTCCGGCCATACCTATCCAGAGCTTCTTGCCGTGTTCCCGGATACACCGCTCTTGGAGCGCACATCCATGAACTCATGGGACGACCAGAAAGTGCGCGATGCGCTGGCTGCGGCGGGCCGCAAGAAAGTGATCGTTTCCGGACTTTGGACCGAGGTCTGCAACACGACCTTCGCGCTGAGCGCAATGCTCGAAGGCGACTATGAAATCTACATGGTGGCCGACGCTTCCGGCGGCACCAGCGTGGACGCCCACAACTACGCCATGGACCGCATGACCCAGGCGGGCGTCGTTCCGATGACGTGGCAGCAAGTGCTTCTGGAATGGCAACGCGACTGGTCCCGCAAGGAGACCTATGATGCCACAGTGGGCATCGCGAAGGAGCATGGCGGGGCCTACGGCATGGGCATTGATTACGCCGTTACGATGGTGCACGGCCTCGCCGAACGCACCGATCATGGCCCGATGGTCGAGCCGGTCGCTGCCGCTTAAGGGCGCATAAGCTCAGTCTAACCTGCCTTGGATCCAATCCAAGGCAGGCCCCCTCACATCTTCTCCGCAGTCTCTGTCAGCGCCCGACGATATGCCGTCGGCGTCAGGCCGAGTTCGCGCCGAAAGGCAGTCGTCAAATGGGACGGATTGGCAAAACCGCAGCGCAGCGCGATGTCGGACGCAGACAAATCTGTCTCCGTCAGCATGGTCCGCGCGCGGGCAATGCGGCGGGACAAAATGTAATCGCGAGGTGCCACGCCAAAGCGTTGGGTGAAAGCCCGGGTAAAGTGCGCCCGGCTGAGCCCCGCGGCTTCCGCCACATCGATCACACGGATCGGCCCGTCCAAGCGTTCTTCGATCCACGCCACAACTCGGCGCGCCAACGTCGGCGACAAGGTTTCAGGCCCCTGGTCCGAGTCATCCGCAGCGCCGAACAAAAGCCCCATCATGCGTATCAACAGCGCATCGGTAAGGCTATCCAGATAGGCGCCCGCACCCAGCGGCTCGGCAATCATGGTGCGGCGGATCTCGGCCGACAACGTGGCAAGCCCCAGGTCTATAGTCTTGAAGTAATCGATCTGCCCATCCGCTGGTACGCCGGCAGCCTCGACAGTCCTGTCGATCCTTGCCCTCGCTATGCCGAGCGCCAAGAACTCCAGCGGGGTCTCCTGAACAATCCGGACGCTCATGTTCGGCGGGATGATGCAGGTGCCGTTGCGGTCCGCCGTCCACTGCGCCATCGGCCCATCCGAAACGCCGAAACGCCCCTGCGCCCGGTTGAAAGTGTGCACCACGACGTAAAACGGCACCTGATAGTGCAACTCGTACGTGATTGCTGGATGCAGGTGGTACTCCACCTCCAGGGTTTCTGCGCTCAGCCCCCAATGCGGCATCGTCGCGACCGGCGGCCCAGTCACACTGA
>CAKZYH010000355.1 GCA_937884725.1 uncultured Paracoccaceae bacterium | reverse complement strand
CGAGGCGGTCGGCGACGGCGATGGCGGCCGTGGCGTTGGATACATTGTGAATGCCCGGCATCGGGAGCGAGGCGCCCTCGATGAGGCGGACCTCGCCCGTGACGCGGTCGGTAGCGCGGACATCGAACACGGTACGGGCGCCGGGGCGCACGTTCATGAAGCGCACGTCGGCTTGGGGGTTGGCCCCGTAGGTGATGATGCGGCGGTCTTCGATTTCACCGACCATCGCCTGCACTTCCGGGTGGTCGAGGCACATGACGGCAAAGCCATAGAAGGGCACGTTCTCGACGAAGTTGCGAAACGCAGCTCGGATTTGGTCGAAGTCGCCGTAGTGGTCGAGGTGCTCGGGGTCGATGTTGGTGACGATGGCAATGTCGGCCGGGAGCTTGACGAAGGTGCCGTCGCTCTCGTCGGCCTCGGCGACAAGCCAATCGCCTTCGCCCAGGCGCGCGTTGGTGCCGTAGGCGTTGATGATGCCGCCGTTGATAACGGTTGGATCCAAGCCGCCGGCTTCGAGCAGTGTGGCGACTAAGCTGGTGGTGGTGGTCTTGCCGTGGGTGCCGCCGACGGCGACGGCCTGCTTGAGGCGCATCAGCTCGGCGAGCATTTCGGCGCGGCGCACGACCGGCAGGAGGCGCGCACGGGCGGCCATCAATTCGGGATTGTCGCGTTTGACGGCCGAGGAGACCACGAGGACGGTGGCGCCCGCGATGTTGGCGGCGTCGTGGCCGATGGCGACCTTGATGCCTTTTTCGCGCAGGCGCTGGACGTTGGCGCTTTCGGTAAGGTCGGAACCTTGGACCTCGTAGCCAAGATTATGGAGGACCTCGGCGATGCCGGACATGCCGATGCCGCCGATGCCGACAAAGTGCACCGGGCCGATCCCGGCGGTCATTTTCATGGTGGGAGTCAAGGTGGCGCTCATGCGATCCTTTTCGCCACATTCTCCGCCAGGTCCGCAAGGCGGCTTGCGGCATCGGGGCGGGCGAGTGCGCGCGATGCTGTGGCCATCTGACCGAGTTGTTCAGGGTTTGCCATGAGCGCGGCAAGCTCGGCGCCGAGGGACTCCGGGTTGAGGCTTGCTTGATCGAGCCGTTTGGCGCCACCGAGCGCTGCGAGGGCGTTGGCGTTGCCGGCCTGGTCTTGGTCGAGGGCGCCGGGAAGGGGCACGAGCAGCGAGGGGCGGCCGATCACCGACAGTTCCGTGACCGTGGAGGCGCCGGCGCGGGCGATGACGAGGTGCGCACGGGCGATTTGCTGGGGCAAGTCGGTGAAGAAGGGGGCGATGTTCACGCTGCCGCAGAACGCTTCGAGCTTCGGGCGGGCGATCTCGATGTCCTCGGCGCGGATTTGCGCTGTGAGGGAGAGGCGGGCGCGCTGATCGTCGGGAAGTGCGCCGATGGCGGGCGGCAAAAGCTCGGAAAAGACGTGGGCGCCTTGGCTGCCACCGAACACGAGAAGGCGGAACTCATCGGTGGGGGCGGTGTAGTCACTGCGCGCCTCCACGACGGCGGGGCGGACGGGCATGCCGACGTGGGTGACGGACTTGGCGCCGCTGGGGACGTTTTTGACATCCGGAAAGGCTGTGGCGACGTGGCCGCCGGAGACGAAGACGCGGTTGGCGCGGCCCATGACCGCGTTCGCCTCGTGGATCAGCCGGGGGAGGCTTCGCAGCTTAGCCGCGAACAGCGGGGGGACCGTCGGGTAGCCGCCAAAGCCAAGCACGAGAAGGGGTTTCTCGCGGCGCAGGATACCATGGGCTTGTACGAGCGCTGTGGCATTGATGGCCGCGGCCCTGGCGAACTTGACCGGGTTTTTCACTGACGGGGTAGCTGCGGGAAGGAAATGGATCGCGTCGGCGGGGAAGTCCGCGACGAGGGTTTTGGCGCGCGCGTCGGTGATCAGGGAGACGGCGTGGCCCCTGTCGGAAAGTTCGGCAGCGACGGCCTGGGCAGGGAACAGGTGCCCACCGGTCCCGCCAGCGGTGAGCACGAACATTAGGCTAAGACTCCGCGAGCAGCGGTGAAGCGGATCGCACTGGGGCGTCGACGCGCGAGGGCGAGCGCGAAGCCCATGCCCATGCCCACCGCGAGCAGCGATGAGCCGCCGTAGGAAATGAACGGGAGCGTCATGCCTTTCGCGGGCATCAGCTGGAGGTTCACGGCCATGTTAATGAACGCCTGACCGCCGAACAGCAGAATCAGACCGCAGAGGGAGAGGCGCACGAAGGGGTCGTACTCCTTCAGCGCGTGGGTGAGGCCGCGCAGGACAACGATGGCGAACAAGATCACGATGATGCCGCAGACGACGATGCCGAACTCCTCCGCGGTGACGGCGAAGACAAAGTCGGTGTGGCTGTCGGGCAGGCGGCGCTTCACGATCCCCTCCCCTGGGCCTTCGCCAAACCAGCCACCGTTCACGAAGCTCTCGATGGAGCGGTTCACTTGGTAATTGGCGACGTTGTTGGGATCGAGGAACGCGTTGATCCGGCGGGCGACGTGGGGGAGCAGCGTATAGGCCGACACGATGCCGCCGATGCCCAGGAAGCCGAGGCCAAAGACCCAGCGCCATTGCAGGCCGGCGAGGAAAATCATGGCCGACCAGACGAGGGCGATGAGCATCGCCTGGCCGAAGTCGGGCTGGGCGACCAGCGGGGCGATGACGATGGCGAGGAGGAAGATCGCGAGGAGTTTGCCAGGCACGTCGGGCCGTTTGGCACCCTCGGAGAACAGGAAGGCGACGAGGACAACGAAGGCCGGTTTGATGAATTCGGCGGGTTGGATGGTGAAGCCGGCAAGGGACAGCCAGCGGCGCGAGCCCTTCACTTCGACACCGATGAAGAGGGTCAGGATGACCCCGATGAGGGCGAGCGCGAACATGACCAGCGCCACGCGGCGGACCTGCCGCGGTGACAAAAACGAAAATGAAATCATTATGATGACGGCGGGAATCGCGAACAGCACGTGGCGCAGCACGAAGTAGTAGGACGACAGGCCGTGGCGTTCGGCGATGGGCGGCGAGGCGGCGAAGGAGATGAACAGCCCGAGCGCAATCAGCGCCATGAGGCTCGCCAAAAGCGTGCGGTCTACCGTCCACCACCAGCGGGCAAAAGCGCGATCATCGGCGCGGCTCACCATGTTACGCGGTCTCCTTACTCAGACGGTTTTTGACGAGGTCGCGAAAGGTATCGCCGCGCGCTTCGAAGGACGGGAATTGGTCGAACGAGGCGCAGGCGGGCGATAGGAGGACGGTGCCGCCGCCGGCCGCGCGGGCTGCCGCCGCCGCCGCGTCGAGGGCGACGTCGAGCGTGCCGCAGCGGGTGATGGGCAGCTTACCGTCGAGCGTGGCGGCGAACTCGGCCTCCGCTTGGCCGATCAGAAAGGCGGCGCGGATGTCGTACTTCTCGGTTTTGAGGTCCTCGACACCGCCGGGTTTGGGCTTGCCGCCTGCGATCCAATAGATGGCCGGCAGAGCCTTGAGGGCGGTGACGGCGCTGTCGAGGTTGGTGGCTTTGCTGTCGTTGATGAAGCGCACACCGTCCGCTACGCCGACCTCTTCCATGCGGTGGGGCAGGCCTGGGAAGGTGGCGAGGTGGGGGATGGCAGCCGCCACGTCGAGGCCGAGCGCCAGCACGATAGCAAGCGCCGCGCCTGCGTTGTCGACGTTGTGGGTGCCGCGCAGGGACGGGACTTCGGGTAGCGGAGCGAGCGGGCCTTCGCTGTCGCCGGCGCGCTCTAGAAAAATGTCCCAGCCGACTGGGATGTCGCGCAAGTGCGGCGGGTCGGGGAATTTTTGGCGCTCGACGCGGTGCGCCATGGCAATGCCGCCATGATAGTCCACGTCCCAAAACACATCGCGGGTGGAAAACTCATGCCGGCGGGGGAACTCGGCGCGCGGCTTCCAAAGGTCGGTGGCGAAGGCGTACGTCGGTTGGCCTTTGGGAGCTTTCCGCTGATAGCCGCGGGCGTAGTAGTTCAAAATTTGGGAATGGTGGTTGAGCACGGCCGCATGGGCGCGGTCGGTGAGCGATTTTTTGATCGCGGCGTATCTCTCGAACGTGCCGTGACGGTCGAGGTGGTCGCTGGTGATGTTGAGGAGGACGCCGACGTCGGCGGTGAGCGATGGGGCAAGGTCGATCTGGAAGGAGGAGACTTCCAGGACAGTGATGGCCGCATCGTCGCTAAGATCGAGGGCGGGGCGACCAATGTTGCCGCCCACCTGAACGCTTTCGCCCATCGCCTCCAACAGATGCCCGGCGAGCGCTGTGGTGGTAGATTTGCCGTTGGTGCCGGTGATGGCGACTAAGCGCTGCTGGGGGAAGCGGGCGCGCCGTTCGGTGTCAAAAAGCTCCACATCGCCGATGATGGGGATACCAGCCGCGTGGGCACGCTCCACCGTCCAATGGGGTTCAGGGTGGGTGAGTGGGACGCCGGGGGCGAGGACAAGAGCGTCGAGGGTCGCGAAATCGGCGCTGGAGAGGTCACTGGCGGTAAAGTCTGCGGCGCGCGCGGCCTCGACGCGCTCCGGCTTATCGTCCCACACGACGACTTCGGCGCCGCCCTCAAGGAGGGCGCGCGCTGTGGCGAGGCCTGAGCCACCAAGGCCAAAGACCGCGACGCGGCGGCCAGCATATGTGGTGAGCGCAATCAACGAAGTTTCAGCGTTGAGAGGCCGACGAGGGCGAGCACGAAGGCGATAATCCAAAAGCGGATCACAACTTGCGGCTCGGTCCATCCCATCTGCTCAAAATGGTGGTGTATGGGGGCCATCCGGAAAATGCGTTTTCCGGTGAGCTTGAAGGAAGCGACCTGGAGGATGACGGAGACCGCCTCCAGGACGAAAAGGCCGCCGATGATGGCGAGCACAATCTCGTGCTTGGTGGCGACGGCGACGGCGCCGATCATGCCGCCGAGCGCTAGGGATCCTGTATCGCCCATGAAGCTCGCCGCCGGGGGCGCGTTGAACCACAAGAAGCCAAGGCCCGCGCCGATCACAGCGCCGCAGATGACCGCGATTTCGCCCGTGCCACGGACGTTATGGATCTGCAGATAGTCGGCGAAGACGGCGTTACCGGAAAGGTACGCGATGACGCCGAAGGAGCCCGCCGCAATCATCACTGGGACAATGGCGAGCCCGTCGAGACCGTCGGTCAGGTTCACCGCGTTGCCGGAGCCGACGATGACGATGGCGGCAAAGGCCGGGAAGAACCAGCCCAGGTTGATGACGAATTCTTTGAAGAACGGGAAGGTGAGCGCTGAGCTGAGCTCCGGCGTTTCCAAGTACATAAACCCGAGAGTCGCTGTTATAGCAATGACGGCTTCGATGGCGAGACGGACTTTGCCCGAAAAGCCTTTGTGGGTGTTTTTAGAAACCTTCAGATAGTCATCGTAGAAGCCGATGAGACCGAAGCCTATGGTGACGTATAGTATGAGCCATACGTAGTAGTTGGACAGGTCCACCCAGAGGAGCGTGCCGGCCAGCATACCGAGCAGGATCATCAGGCCGCCCATGGTCGGCGTGCCGCGCTTGGTGAGGAGGTGGCTTTCGGGGCCGTCTTCGCGGATCGGCTGGCCTCCGCCCTGACGCAAGCGCAGCGCACGGATGATCATCGGCCCCAACATGAACACGATGAACATCGACGTCACCAGCGCGCCGCCAGTGCGGAACGTGATGTAGCGGAAGACGTTCAGCGGGCCGGCTTCGTCGGCGAAGTTGGACAGGAGCTCAAACACGGGGCGCCTCCTGCGTTGCGAAGCGCTGTTCGATGGCGTCCACCACGGCCGACAGGCCGATGGCGTTGGATCCTTTCACCAGCACGGCGTCGCCGGGGGCGAGGTCGGGCAGTTTCTCGATCATGGTTTGAGCGTCCGGGGCGTGCAGGCCGCGGCGGTCTTCGGGCAGGGCGTCGCGCAGCATTTCGGTCATGGTTCCGACGGTGTGCACGATTCTGATGTCGGCTTCGATAAGTGTCTCGGCCAATTCACGGTGGAGAGCATCGGCGGTGGGGCCGAGCTCGAGCATATCGCCGATGATGGCGATGCGGCGGTTGGCGGCGCGCTTGGCGAGCGTGCCGATGGCGGCGCGCACGGAGGCTGGGTTGGCGTTGTAGGCTTCGTCGATGAGAAGGCCTGACCCGTTGCCGATGGTGAGCGCCACCTCGCGGCCCCTCCCCCGCGGCGCGCGCCAGGAGTCGAGCGCATCGGCGGCCTCCTGCAGGGGGCGGCCGAGGGCGTGGATGGCGGCGAGGACAGCGAGGCTGTTCATGGCCACCTCGGGACCGGCGGCGAGGCGGTAGGAGATCAGCGTGCCGGCGACTTCAACGGTGAGCGTGCCATCGTCCGACACATCCCGCAGCCGCACATCGCCATCGCCGCCGAAGGTGAT
>CAKZYH010000354.1 GCA_937884725.1 uncultured Paracoccaceae bacterium | reverse complement strand
CTGTATGAGGGCCCCGAACCCGGCACACTCGTGCAGCACTTCAAGGACGACGCCACAGCGTTCAACGCCCGCAAAGCCGAGGTGATCGACGGTAAGGGTGTGCTCAATAATCGGATCAGCGAACATTTGTTCCATCATCTCAACGAGATGGGTATCCCGACGCACTTCATCCGCCGCCTCAATATGCGCGAGCAATTGATCCGCGAAGTGGAAATCATCCCCCTCGAGGTGGTCGTGCGAAACGTCGCGGCCGGATCGCTCGCCAAGCGCCTCGGGCTCGACGAGGGAACCCAGCTGCCGCGGTCCATCATCGAGTTCTACTACAAGGCGGACGAGCTGCAGGACCCCCTCGTCACCGAGGAACACATCACCGCCTTTGGCTGGGCCAACCCGCAAGAGCTCGACGACATCATGGCCCTCGCCGTGCGGGTCAACGATTTCCTGTCAGGGCTCTTCCTGGGCGTTGGCATTCGGCTGGTCGACTTCAAGATCGAATGCGGCCGACTGTGGGAAAATGACATGATGCGGGTGGTCGTTGCCGACGAGATTAGCCCAGATTCATGCCGCCTGTGGGACGCAAAAAGCCACGAGAAGCTCGACAAGGACCGGTTCCGGCAAGACCTTGGCGGCCTGCTTGAGGCCTACCAAGAAGTCGCCCGCCGCCTCGGCATCATGCCTGAAAGTGAGCGCCCGCTGGTGAACGGCCCAACGCTTGTCCAATAGCGCCGCCCGCCGCGCGGCGTCGCTGACCAACCTTTGGCTGCCTTGAGAAAGTCTTCGCGAATGAAAGCGCGCGTCATCATCACTCTCAAATCGGGAGTCCTCGATCCGCAAGGCAAAGCCATAGAGGGCGCCCTCAGCTCCCTTGGGTTCGACGGTGTGCACAGCGCCCGGCAAGGCAAGGTGATCGACTTGGAACTGACGGCCACTGAACCCGATGCCGCCCGCGAGGAGGTGGAGCGGATGTGCGAAGCGCTCCTCGCCAACACCGTGGTCGAGCGCTACCACATCGACCTCAATCCCTGATGCGCTCCGCCGTCGTCGTCTTCCCCGGCTCCAATCGCGAGCGCGATGCCGCCCGCGCCATTACGCTTGCCGGCGGGCCGCCCCCGACCCTCGTCTGGCACACCGAAACCGAACTGCCGAAGGTCGACTTCGTGATGATCCCGGGCGGCTTTGCCCACGGCGATTATCTGCGCGCCGGCGCCATCGCAGCCCGCTCGCCCGTCATGCGAGCCGTGGCGGATCACGCCGGCCGCGGCGGTCTGGTGCTCGGCGTGTGCAACGGCTTTCAGGTGCTCACCGAAGCGCGTCTGTTACCCGGCGCACTGATGCGCAACGCTGGGCTCAAATTCATCTGCAAACCCCTGCCGCTCGCGGTGGAACGCCCCAACCGTTTCACAGACCGCTACGGCCGGCGCGCGAAAGTCGTCTTTCCGGCCGCCCACCACGACGGCAACTACCGCGCCGATGCCGACACGCTCCGCCGGCTGGAAGGCGACGGCAGGATCGCATTTCGCTACCGCGCCAACCCCAACGGCTCAGCCAACGACATCGCCGGCATTACCAACGGCAAAGGCAATGTTCTGGGGCTCATGCCGCACCCGGAAAATGCGGTGGAGGACATCCACGGCAGCACTGACGGCCTACCGCTCTTCCAAAGCATTTTTGGCTAGCCGCCAAACGCCAGCCGATCAGGTTTACCCCGCCTGATCGACGGCAAACGCGATCTCATCGGCTCGGCTGCAGGCCTACCCCTGGCGCGACAGCCCCTCAGCAAGCTGCTTCAGCCCCTCGCCCGCCGACAGCGTCTCATCCATGCACTTTTTCAGCGCCGCCAGCGTCTGATCCACATCCTCGTCGGTGTGGTTGCTGGTGATGAAGAACCGCAGCCGCGCCGCATTCTCAGGCACAGCCGGGAAAATGATCGGCTGAACGTTCACACCCGCCTTCGACAGCTTGTGCGAGACCATGGCCGCCAAGATGCTGTCCCCGATAATGATCGGGATCACCGCTGAGCCTTCGCTGGTCCCCACGTCAAAGCCCATGGCCTTTGCGCCGTTCAGGAAGCGTTGCCCACTCCGGCAAAGCTCTGTGCCCCGCTCAGGCTCTTCGTCCAGAATGTCGATGGCGGTTTTCGCCGCGACAGCAGCTGCCGCCGGCAGCCCCACCGAGAACACAAACCCCGGCGCCGTCGCCTTCAAATACTCCACCAGCGCCGTCGATCCCGCGATAAACCCACCGCAGGAGCAGAGCGTTTTGGATAGCGTGCCCATCCAAAACTCAACGGCATTCGGGTCAACGTCGTCGCGCTCAGCAAGGCCGCGGCCGGTCGCGCCTACAACCCCAAGCGCGTGGGCCTCATCCACCAGAAGCCACGCGTCGTAACGGTTCTTCAGCTCCACCAGAGGGCGCAGCGGCGGGCTGTCCCCATCCATGGAGTAAAGCCCCTCAACCGCGATCAGCACGCGTGAATGGTTCGCCCGGTGCCGATCAAGCAGCGCTTCCAGATGCTCCAGATCGTTGTGGCGGAACGTGAGACGGGTCGCGCCCGACAGCCGCACGCCCTCCACCACCGAGTTGTGAATGAACGCATCGGCGAGCACCAAGTCCTTCGGCGTCAGCATGTGGCCGATGGTGGTCACATTGGTCGCGTGACCCGACACCATCACGACAGCGTCCTCTACACCTAAAAAGCGCGCGATGGCCTTCTCGAGGTCGCGGTGAACCTTCCGCTCACCGGACACCACCCGGCTTGCCGACACCGACGTGCCGAACTGATCGATGGCCTCCTGCGCAGCGGCCGCAATCCGAGGATGACCGTTCAAACCCACATAGTCGTAGCTCGACCAGTTGATCATCGTCTCCCCGCCGATCACCGTATGGGCTGCGGCCCGCCCGTCGTGGGAGCGAAAGAACGGGCTTTCAATGCCAAGCGCTTCGCCCACCGCACGGTGGATCTTGAGCTGCCGCGCGGCCTCCAAGCTGCCAAAGTCGAACCCACCCGCAGGAGTGCGGTCTGTTTTGGCCTTCGGAACGGCGCGGTCCAACGTGCGCTGTAATCCCGCCTTGCGAGTCGCACGCCCGGCCGCGAGCAGCTGATCCTTCGCGACGCCCGTGATGGCGCCTAACCCTTTCCGGCTCATTCGAGGATCGTCCGGGTGGCGCCGGTCTTCTCTTTCAGCTGTTCAATCATCGCCGCAGTCTCATCGTCTTTGCTGAGGTCTCTGCCGATATGGCGCACCGCTTGATCCGCAAAATCCTGATCAGGTGATTGTGTCCCCGCACCCAACTGCGCCACAACCTTCGCGGCAAGGTCTGCCAGTGTCGCGCCGGACGCCAGCGACATCAGCGGGATGTCGATGCCAAGGCGCTGCTCGGCGGCCATGCGCAGCTCCACCCCCATCAGCGAATCCATCCCGATCGCGGTCAGCGGCTTTTTCGGATCGATCTCGCTGGAGGACATTTTCAGGATTTGCGAAATCTCGCCCGCCAGCAGCTCCACCACCTTTGCTTCCGCCTGAGCGGTCGTCAGCCCGGCGAGCATCGCCTTCAGGTCTTCCGCATCGGTCTCGTTGGCGCCGGCACGGGTCGGCTCCGCCAAATCCTCGAACGCGGGGCTTCGGGCGAGCACCAGGTCCTTGCGCGCTGCCGCCCAATCAACTCGACCAACAATCCGCACCGCAGGGCCTTCAAGCATCGCCCCTTCCGCGATCAAGTCCTTCAGTGCACCCAGCCCCTCCGCTGAGCTGATCGAGAACGCACCAAGTTTGCGCTGTAAGAGATCCGCGTTGGTATCATCGCGCGCCACCACGCCGACGTCGCCGATCGCCCCCCAAGCAACCGCAAGACCCGGCATCCCTCTCGCGCGCCGCGCGGACATGGCCGCCTCAAGGTAGGCGTTGGCGGCCACGTAGTTCGCTTGACCCGGATTGCCAAGTTGAACGGTAAGCGAAGAATAGACGACGAACAGGTCGAGCTCGATCTCGGCCGTCGCTACCTCAAGCGCATCAAGCGCCAACGCCTTCGGCCCCAGCACCCGCTGGAACCGATCCGCATCGAGCGAGGCAATCAGGCCATCGTCCAAAACCATCGCCGTGTGGAACACCCCGGCGATGGGCCGCGCGGCGTTCAAGGTCTCGATGGTTCTGGTCAGTTCGGCCGCCTGCGTCGCGTCGCACTGAACGACCTCGATGTTGACGCCGGCAGATTTGTGCGCCTCGACAGCAGCCGCGATCCGCTCATCCTTTACGCCGGAGCGCGAGATTAGCGCCAAATGGCGAGCCCCTTCCGCAATCAGCCATTCGGAGGTCGCAAACCCAAAGCCTGACGTGCCACCCACCAGCACATATTGCTTCGCGGGATCGACAAAGCCGGCCTTATTAACCGCCGTCCCGGACACCGTCTCCGGCGCGCGCACAACGACTTTGCCGATGTGGTTGGCCGATTGCATCAGCCGGAAGGCATCGCCAACACTTGCTGCATCGAACGCGCGGTAAGGCAGCGCGGTGAACGTGCCGTCGGTGAACTTGTCCATCACCGTGCGCAGCGTACGCTCCGCCACCTTCGGCCGATATTTCATCAGCTGGTCGGCATCGATCCCGAAATAGCTCAGATTTTGGCGGAACGGGCGCAACCCAAGCTTCGTGTCGGCATAAAAGTCCCGCTTACCAAGCTCCAGGAAGCGGCCGAACGGCTTGAGCACGTCGATGGATCGCTCCATGGCCTCGCCCGCGAGAGAGTTGAGCACCACGTCAACGCCCTCGCCGCCAGTCTCGGCCATGACCTCGTCGGCGAACACGAGCGAACGTGAGTCAAACACCTGGTCGGCCCCGAGCGCCGTCAACAGCGCGCGCTTGGCCGGCGTCCCGCCGGTGGCGAACACTGTCGCCCCACGATCCTTGGCTATTTGCAGCGCGGCGAGACCGACCCCGCCCGCGCCGCCATGGATCAGGACCGTCTCGCCCTCTTCCAGCTGCGCGAGCTCCACCAAAGCATAGTACGCCGTGAGGAAGGTGACCGGCACCGTGGCGGCCGCCTCGGCCTCCAGGTGTGGAGGCCGGCGCACCACCGACGACGCGCTCAGCATCACATGGCTCGAAAATGCAGCCGGCGCGAACGCCAGCACCGGATCACCTACGCTAAAGTCGGTGACGCCCTCGCCCACAGCCGAAACGGTGCCTGCGCACTCCATCCCAAGCGTCGCCCCCGCAAAGCCATCCTGCAGCGCCTCTGACGGCAGAAGACCAAGCGTCCACATGACATCGCGGAAGTTGAGACCCGTCGCCTCCACAGCGACCTCTACCTGGCCCACCTCCGGCTTGTCGCGCACCATCGGCTGCCAATCCAGAAAGTCGATGCTGCCCCGCTGCGGCAGGGCGAGCGCCATACCGTCGCCCCCGCCCGGCCGACCGGCAGGCGCGTAACGCATTGCCGCACGGTGATCGCTCGACAGTGCGATCTCGCGTTCGTCGTTGGGTTGGGCGAGCTCCGCCGCCAAGCGCACAGCCGCCACCGCCGGCTCAAAATCGCGCGTCAGATCGACGATGCGGATCGAAAGGTGCGGAAACTCGTTCGCCGCGACCCGGGCGAAACCGTACACCGCAGCAGCCGTCGGACAAGGCGCGGAATGCCGATGGCCCTGCGCACCGAACGTCACCAACCAGACGGTCCGTTCCGACGGCCCAGCGTCGGCAAACAGCTCCGACATTTGGGCGAGTGTGGACGGAAGTTCGCATACATCGTTGATCGACACCGCCACCACCGTCCGCTCACCCTCAAGCGGATCGCCCAAGGCGCGCACGGGAACGGTCTGCGGCAGCAAAGCGCCCAGTGCGTCCATGGTCTTCTGCGCGACACTCCCGAACGCATACAGATCAAACGTATCGAGATCTTGGCCTGGCTCCGTGGCCTTCGCCCGCCGAGCATGAACGACAACGCCGTCCGTCAGGTCGGACGCCAATGCGCCCGCACAGGCCACTTCGAGATTTTGCCCCAGAAGCGCTGTGCGCCACTCGTCCTCCGTGGCGAGCGCGCCGACGGGGCTTTCCGGCTCAGCCGAGCCGTCCCACCAACCTGCGCTCAGGCCGCCAATCGCATCGGCAAACAGGCTCGGCGCAAAGTTCGCCGCCAAAAGCGATCCACCCGGCCGGACCAACGGCTGCAGTCCGTCCGCCTGAAAAGCGCCCAAATGCGGCGCGTGAAGCAAAACATCGAACGGATGATTGCGCGCCTCCAGAGTATCGAACGGGGCAAACCCCGTTCCGGCTTGATGACCCAGAATGACAACCGCTCGATCCAAAATCGCCGGATCACGGTCGGTGATCGTGAGACGCATGCGCGTAGGATCAATCCGAGCCGTTAACCGGCGTAGAAACTGCGGGTTGGAGGCCCCTACCAGCAACAGCTGAAGCGCATCATCGTCGGTGCGCTGAGCTGTAACGGCGGCATCGAACATGCGCTCCAGCGCGTCGAACAGAGGCGCCGCGAACGGTGCGTCAGAACATAACGGCCCCCTCAGCGTGTCCGGTAGGGTCGCTGCATCGTCGAGCCCCCCGTCGAGCGCGGCCTGGAGAAGTTCGGGCAGCGCCGCAATGGTGGCCGCTTCGCCGGCGCGGGTCTGATGTTCAGAAACCAGAACGGCGATCACATCATCGAGTGGGATCGGATCGCCATCGATTACCCACGCGCCGCTAACATGCTCTGCTCGGCCAGATCCCTCGAGCGCCCCCAGGAGCCGCGCCACGAGCGGGACAGCCGACCCTGCGACCCGTCCACTGCGCACAAGCGCTTGGATCGCGGTCGGTGTTTCAAACAGCGGCCCTAAAACGCGCTGCGCCGCAGCCATCACACCGGCATCGATTAGCAGTTGATCGTCCGCCGGCTCGACCTCCTCGGCACTCAAAACGCTATCGGGCAGCGCGAATGACAGCGTGCTCACCGTATCGTGGCGCGGCAAGCGCTTCAGATAGGGCACCGCGTTGACCACGGGCGCCGTCACCGACGAGGCAAGAGGTACCGACACAAAACGCACGTTGCGGACCGCGGCAACGAGAGCACCCTCGCTGTCAAACAGTCCAAAGTCGGCCTCCACCGATCCCGCAACAGGATGACGCGCTCTCAGAACTGCTTTGACCGGAACACCGCCATCAGCGGTCAGGATCAGACGGCCAACGCGGGTGGGCAGAACAGCCTGCGGCTGCGCGCCGCCTCGGCCACCCAAAAAGGCGAAAAGCCCATGAAATGTCGCATCAAATAGCGTAGGATCCAACGCAAACACGCCGGGATCAATCCCATGGGTCGGCGCTTTCAGATACGCTACGCCTGACGCCTCCGACGAAAGATCGACCCGCTCCGCAAGGCGGAAATGGGGACCATAGGCGAGCCCAAAACGCTCGGTGACTTGATAGAGTGCGTCGTGCCCCACGCTGGACATTGTGTCCGCAACCAGACCCTCGAACGTCGGCATGCTCGGCGCAACGGTCACCGTACCTTTGGCATGGGGCGTCCAGGGGTCCGCGCTCAGCCTTGGGCGGCTTTCGACCATGAACGTGGCTGGCGTGACCTCACGGGTGCGCACCTCGCGCTCTGCCGCATCCGACAGGACCAGCGGGGCGATGATGTCCATGTTGCGCAGCTCAAGCGTAGCGCCTGGCGCGTTGCGTCGCCGGCCCGCCGCCAGCAACATCTCCACGAAGCCCGCCGCGGGAAAAACAACCGCGCTCTCAACCTTGTGGTCGGCAAGAAATGGTAGCTTCAGACTGTCATGAACGTTGTACCAAGTCGCATCGCTCTCATGCGGCGCAAATCCCAACAGCGGGTGGTAGTCGTGACGCTGGGCGCCGAGCGACTCTTCCGTATCGTCAAGCCGCAGTCTTTCATGCTGCCAAGGATAAGCCGGCAACACGTCGGCTGGCACGCTGGCTGGCCCAAACACCTTAGCGTCGTCCAAAGCGGCCCCAGCGGCGAGCGCTTCTCCTAGGATCGCCGCAACCGTATCGCCGTCCCGTTCGGGCTGCGTGAGCGAGCCAATCACGGCAACGGCCCGTGAGCGCTCCCGGGCAGTATCGCGGACATAGTTGGTCAGCACCGGCCTCGGGCCGATCTCAACCACCACACTGGCCATCTGCGTCGCGATGGCCGCCGCTTCGGCAAAGCGAACGGCCTCTCGCGCATTCTGCCACCAATATTGTGCCCCAAGTTCAGTGCCATTCACCGGCTCGGCGGTGACGGTGGATACCATCGGGATTTCCGCCGCTCGGGGCGATAATCCAGCTAGCGAGGCCAAAAGGTCGTCCTTGATGGGCTCCAGCAAAGAACAGTGGAACGGGTAGTCTATCGGCAAACGCTTCACCGCAACGCGCCGCTTTCGCGCGCCGGCGGCAAACGCGGTCAACGCGTCCGACGGACCCGACACGGTCACCGAGCGCGGCGAGTTGATCGCCGCAATCTCAACGCCCGGAAAATCCGCGATCAGCTCGTTGGTCGTCTCCTCGCTGGCGAGCACCGCCGACATGCCGCCCAAATGCCGGGTCATCTCCTGGTGCGCAGAGCGCGACAGAAACACCGTCATGGCGTCATCCAGCGACAGCGCCCCACTCGCCCACGCCGCAGCCACCTCGCCCACGGAGTGCCCGATGATGACGTCCGGGCGCACACCAGCGTCGGCCAGTGCTTCCGTCAGAGCGACCTGCAGCACAAACAGAAGCGGCTGTGCGATCTCGGTGCGCTCAATCTCGCTTTCCAGATCGCCGGAGAATAGCATCGACACCAGCGACCAGCCGGCCCGCGACATGAAGAGCTTGTCGGCGTGGTCAAAGGCGGCTCGGAAAGCGGCGTTTGATTGATAGGTCTTTTGCCCCATGCCCGCCCACTGCGAGCCGTTGCCGGAGTAGGCGAACACCACCCCTTCCCGCGCGCCGGGCTTGATCGCCTCGCCTGTCGCGAGCAGTGGGTGCGCCGCATCGCTCTCCAGCGCCCGCAGCGCCGCCGTCACCTCCTCCTCGCTCGATGGCGCCACAACGGCGCGGTGTGTCAGGCGAGAGCGGCGGTGCGCATTCGCGTTCGCGATCTCCTCCACAGGCGCGCCGGCCGCAATTGTCGCGGCGGTGCGCCCCGCCAACGCGCGCAGCGCGTCCTTGCTCGCAGCAGACAACAGGATCGGCGCGGGTTGAGGCTTCGGGCGGGCAATGGCTGAGGGTGGATCGGCCAACACCACGTGGGTGTTGGTGCCACCAAACCCGAATGAGTTCACGCCCGCGTAGCGCGACTGATGGGTCGCCGGCGCCAACGGCTGAGCGCGTCCCACAACCTTCAGGTTCAGATCGTCGAACGGAATGTTCGGGTTCGGGGTGTCGAAGTGCAAAGACGCCGGCAAGAGGTCGTTTTCGAGCGCCAATTGCGCCTTCAACACACCCACCAATCCAGACGCTGGTTCCAGGTGGCCAAAGTTCGACTTCACCGAGCCAATGAGCAGCGGCTCCTCGCGGCCTTTGGCGAGCACTTTGCCGATGGCATCGGCCTCAATCGGATCGCCCACGGGCGTACCCGTGCCGTGCGCTTCCACAAACGCAAGCCGGGCTGGGTCCACCTTTCCGGGGCCATACATGTCGTCCAGCAGTGCAGCCTGCGCCACTGGCGAGGGGAGCGACAGACCGGCAGTCCGGCCGTCAGCATTCGTCCCCGATGCAATCAGCTCCGCGCGGATCGTATCGCCTGCCCGCTCCGCCGCATCGGCCGCGCGCAGGACCAGCGCGACCGCCCCCTCAGAGCGGACATAGCCGTCGGCATCCGCATCGAACGCTCGGCACAGCCCCTGCGCCGACAGCATTGAAGCGCGCGAAAACCCAATGAACGGAATTGGGTTGAACAGCATCGACACGCCGCCAACAATCGCCGTTTCCACCCGACCGCTCCGGATATCTTCCATCGCGTGATGCAAGGCGAGGAGCGAGGACGAGCACGCGGTATCAAGCGTGTAGGACGGACCGCGCAAATCAAAGATGTAGGAAATGCGGTTCGCGATCACCGACAGCGTGTTGCCGGTCATCGACTGCGGTTCGATCACCGCGGGGTCGAGCTGAGCAAAGTTGGAATGCTCCAGCGATGACGCGCCCACATAAACGCCCGCATGCCCACCCGCGAGCTGCTCGCCGGGGATGCCCGCATGGTCAAGCGCTTCCTGGACCACCTCCAACAGCACCCGCTGTTGCGGATCCATGACAGCGGCCTCGCGCCGCGAAATGCCAAAAAACCCCGGGTCAAAGTCGAAGGGGCGTTCCAGCTGGCCGGCGGCAAAGGACACAGAACGGCCCGCGCGTGTGCGGTCTGGGTGTTCGTAGATACCCTTCGTGAAGCGATCGGGCTGCACCTCGCTGATGACGCACTCTTCGTCGGTGAGGACACGCCAAAAGTCAGCCAATCCGTTCACGGATGGGAGCCGGCAAGAGGCCCCCAACACAGCAATTCGTGACACGGAAAAACTCATTCGCAAGGTCCCTCGGCACACTCCACGCGTCCCCGTCTCCATTTTGGGAACGCAACGCCCGAGAGCCGTGAAGCGCACCACAGCCGCATTGAGCGAGCGTTGGATCGCGGGCTCTGTTTCGTAAAAGAATGATCGTAAGCCCGCAACAACCTGCTCCCGTTATCCCTCAATGCGGTAAAAGACATAACTTAATAAGGCTCGCTCACACCAAGCTTTGGCATCAGCGCCCCCTGCGTTGCACACACCAGAGCGGCCCCACGCTGCCCAGCCGCCAGCACCGCCTCCAAAGACGCGCCAGACAGATCCGACAGTCCCTGCCGCGTCAAAAGCTCGTGCCGTTGCAGATGCACCAACATGGCCGCCATAAAGCCGTCCCCCGCGCCCACGGGGTCCACCAGCTGCGTCACCTGTGACGGCATGTGGCACCGCCCGCCGGAGGTCGACCAGGCCAGCGCGCCCCTAGCGCCCAACGTCAGCACCACAAGCGCGGCCCCTCCCGCCAAAATCTCCGCAGCAAAACTCTCGTGATCATCAATGCCCAGCAGCTCAATGTCAGCGGAGCTCGCCTTCACCAGCCCAGCCGCTTTGCTGAGCCGCATCAGGCGTGCCCGATAAATGTCCAAGTCCTCAATGCTAGGAGGGCGCACATTATAGTCCACCGAAACAAGCGGCGCGCGCCGTGCCACGGCCTCGATCGCACTCGCGATGGGCTCACGCGCCAGCACTGCTGAACCAATGTGCAAAACGGTCGCACCGTCAGGGATCTGCGCAAACGCCATCTCGCGCATCACGCCATCTCCGTCGGCTATATTATACGTTGGTTCACTCCCGGTCATGTCGACCACCGCCACCGGCGTCATTCGCGACGTGCGGCGGACACACGACACATCGACACCATCTTCCACCAGCGCCTGCACCAGCTGATCGCCAAAGGCATCTGTCGATAGCTCCCAAAGATAGCCCGCTTCGCCGCCGAGCCGCGCAATCCCCATCGCAACATTGAACAATGAGCCGCCGAGCACAGGACGGTAGAGCGCCGCGCCATCGCCCGCGACCTCGGGCATCAAATCGACCAACGCTTCACCACACGCCACAATCATCAGCGGTATTCCAAAATGATGCCAGCTGAGACATGGCCTAGAGCGCGATGACCACTTTCGCCATAATTTTTGATCGTTGCGCTGGCACCCGCGACCGCTTCGTCCGGCGACAGCGGCACAGCGCTCAAACCGCCCAACCGTAAGCGGCCCGATGGTTCACCACACAGCGGCAACAATTTACTTGCTTCGCCAGTGCAAATGCTCTTGGCGCGTCAGGGCGACCGCCCATCGCAGCCGAGCCGTTGATCACCCTCGCGTTTGGAACCAAGTCTCCCCCACGCCGCCCCAACATGACCGCGCGCCCCCACAACGAAAGGCCCCTAAAGATGCACGTGGCGCAGCTGAACATTGCGCGGCCGCTCTACCCGCTCCACGACCCGCGCATGGTCGGGTTCACCAAGGCGCTGGACGCCATCAACGCGTTGGCCGAGCGCGCGGAGGGCTTCGTCTGGCGCCTCAAAGGCGATGGCAACGACGCCACCGACCTAACCTTTCCTGGAGATCCCACCGCCATCGCCAATATGAGCGTCTGGCGCACCATTGACGACTTGCAGCAGTTCGTTTGGACCACCGTCCACCGCCGCTTCTTCGACCGGAAAGCCGAATGGTTCGCCCACGGTGAGGATCGCGACTTTGTTATGTGGTGGATCGAGCCCGCTCACACGCCAACCCTTCAGGAGGCAGCCGAGAAGCTGGAGCTATTGCGCCAAGAAGGCTCCACCGACGACGCGTTCGGATGGGAATATTACGTACCCAAACGCTACCTCGGTCGCATCGCCGATGAGGCCTGACTGATGCTCAGCGACCCCGAGTTCGCACCACTCATCCCCGAACTCGCATGCGCCGACCTTCCCGCCAGCATTGCCCACTATCACGACGTCTTCAGCTTCCGGATCATCTTCAAGCGCCGTGGCTTCGCGATGGTCGAACGCGACGGCGCGCAAATCATGCTCACCGGCACCGACAGCCCACGCCTTATCAGCGCGCCGCTGGAGCGACCCTTCGGCCGCGGGATGCACCTGCGCATCGCCGTCACAGACGTTGCCGACCTAGCCGATGACATCGAAGCTGCAGGCTACAGCCTTGCCGAACCGCTCCATGAGGTGTGGTACCCGCTCGGCCAGGAAGACGCCGGCTACAAGCAGATCCTCACCCAAGACTTAGACGGATATCTCATTCGTTTTGCACAAGCGATTGGACGCCGACCGCGAGAGTGATGAAGCTGGGGAAAGCGGCCCACCCTGTCCGCAAGGCGGGTCATGGCGGCTTATTGGGGAGCGGCCAGGACGTTAGAATTCGTCCCGGACTGGCCCAGCGGCGAATCACTTGTCCACAGCGATTGGCCAAAGTGCGGGCCAAAAGAAGAACATTCCACCTGGCGGTTAAGTTCGACTCAGGTTTAACGTCCTGTGTTACGCGCTGTAACGCACTGTTATGGGGCAACGCCCTCTTTTAGGGCAGCGTTGCGCTGGGGTAACTCCCTCGCTAACTTTTGCGTGCTACTTGCTCGAACATGGAAATGTATCGAGTAGCAGTCGTTGGTGTTGGAAGTTTCGGCCGACATCACGCAAGGCACCTCGCGGCACACCCTGCCGTATCAGAGTTGACGGTCGTCGACGCCGACGATGCGCGTGCATACAGCATCGCGCACGAACATGGCGCCATTGCGACTCGGACAGTTGGCGATGTGGACGCTGCGATCATCACTGTGCCCACAGAAAGCCATGCGGCGGTCGCTGCACCGCTGCTTGCCCGCGGCATCCACTGCTTTGTGGAAAAGCCGATGGCTGCCAGCACCACCGAAGCTGAGATCATGGATCGCGCAGCGCGCACCAGTGGCGCGACCCTTCAGGTCGGCCACATCGAGCGTTTCGGCGCCGTCTTCCAAGCCCTCTCGAAGTCTGTCAGCGACCCGCGGTATATCGCAGCGCGGCGCCTCAACGAGCCACGGCCGATACCCCCCACGGTCGACGTGGTGTTCGACCTCATGATCCACGACATCGACCTCGTACTGTCGATGGTCCGCGCGCCCGTCACCGGCGTAGACGCATTCGCGTTTGGCCCGATGCCGTCTGAAAACGTCCAGGCGCGCTTGTTCTTTGCCAACGGCGCCATCGCCGACCTAACAGCTAGCCGGCAGTCGCCGCACACCGAACGCACGCTCGTCGCCCACGACAACGCTGCGGTTACGCGCGCCGATTTGGCAGCAGGCACCCTCCACCGCTGCACCGGCAGCAGCGTCGAAGACGCAACGCCCGCCAAAACCCACGATAACCTGCGCGCTGAACTGGACGACTTCTTCCACGCCATCTCAGTGAACCGTTCGCCCGTCGTGGGCGGTGACGCTGGCCTGGACGCTCTGCGCCTCGCAGAACGGATCAGTGCGTCGGTCACACCCTCGGCCCGCCTCACCGCTTAAGTCCCTGAGTTCGGAAAGTCGTTCGCATGTCACCCAGCGCCGCCGCACGTCCAGCCCAAGCTGATGCTGCTCCCGCACCCATCGGGCTGTTCGACCTCAACCGCCAACAAGCCCGGCTGCGCCACGACATCGACCGACGCATCGCGCAGGTCATGGATCACGGCCAGTTCGTCCTTGGACCGGAAGTGAGCGAGCTTGAGGCGCAGATCGCAGAATTCTCCGGCGTCAAACACGCCATCGGTGTCTCTTCCGGCCGCGACGCTCTCATCATGGCGCTCATGGCCGCCGACATCGGCCGTGGCGACGCCGTGTTAGTTCCGGCCTTCACATTCTCCGCAACCGCTGCGGTGGTGATTGCCGTCGGCGCGGTTCCGGTGTTCGTGGACGTTGCCAGCGACACCTTCAACATGGATCCCGCGGCGCTTGAAGCGTCCATCGCGTCGGCCTCGCGCTCCGGCCTCAACGCAAAGGCCGTCATGCCGGTAGACCTGTTCGGCCGCCCTGCGGACTATGGTCCCATCTCGACAATCGCGGCAGCGCACGGTCTCATCGTGGTCGCCGATGCCGCCCAAAGCTTCGGCGGCGCGGTCGGAGAGCGCAAAGTCGGCAACCTCGCCCCAATCTCCTGTGCAAGCTTTTACCCCACAAAGCCCCTCGGCGCGTTTGGCGACGGCGGTGCTGTGCTCACCGACGACGACGGCCTCGCCGACGCAGTGCGCCAGATCCGGACCCATGGCCGAGCGGGCGATGGTGATGAAGCCATGCGCATCGGCATGACCGGCCGGCTCGACACCATCCAGGCCGCCGTCCTGTTGTCCAAGCTCAGCGTCTTCAAAGCGGAGCTGCATCGCCGGGCTGAGGTCGCCGCACTTTATGATGAGCGCCTCGCCGGCGCAGCCGACGTGCCCCTCACGGACGACGATGTCCGTTCTGCCTGGGCGCTCTACACCATCCGTGTCGAGGAGCGCGACCGCGTCCGCGCCACCCTTTCCGAGCAAGGCATCGGGACCGGCCTCTTCTACCGTGTAGCGCTGCACCACCACCCCGCGTTTGCAGAGTTTTTGACGGGCAGCGAAACCCTGCCGGTGGCCGAACGCTTGGCCGCAAGCGTGCTCAGCCTTCCCATGGGGCCCGACATCACCGACGACGAAGTCCACCGTGTTTGCGACGCCCTTCTTGCCACTCTCTGACCTCACGCTTTCCCCTCGCGCGACAGACGCGTTGACGAAGCTTGGCCGGGTGACTTAGCTAGTTGTCACAGCCAATGCGGAGCCGTGGGTGAGTGGCTGAAACCAGCGGTTTGCTAAACCGTCAGGCGGGGTCAACCCGTCTCGAGGGTTCGAATCCCTCCGGCTCCGCCAGCATTCCCTGTGTCGGCCAGCAAAAACGCTTTTTATCCTTTTGCCGTCCGTCCGTCCGCACCGATGGATCACCTGGCGTCATCTCGTAACGCCGGCTTTTGGCTCATCGTACCCGCCAAGGATTGGAAGGTGCGCTAGAAACAACGGCAACAAGCACGATGGGCGACGCTGATCGTGTTGAAAGTCGAAACAATCTCGCAGGCCTTCCTCGCGACGCAATGCGCGGGGGCGACCGCGACTGTAACACTGCCGAGACCAGACCATGACACTAACGTTCAGCCTTGGCGGCCAGGATCACCAGATCGAGCTCATCGACGATCCAACCTCCGAAACCCTCGCGCAGCTCAAGGCCTGGGTCCCCGCCGACATCACGCTTCACTCCGCCAAGATCGCCGGGTGCCACATTTATTGGCCGACCCCGATCCTCGCCCGCCTCGAGCGCGGTCAGGACATCCACGCCATGCCGCCGGGCTCGTTCCTCTATTATCCTGACCGGCAATATTGCGAGATCATCTACGATGCGCTCCAAGCCGAGACCGCATCCGTCACGGTCCTTGGCCGCCTCAAGGGCGACATTGGCTGGCTGAGGGACTTTGCCGATCATCACCGCCGCCGTGCCGGCTTCGAGATCCACACCGCGCGCCTGTCGATGGACGGGGTCAGCGCCAGCCCGCCGCCAGCGTTCGGGAACGCGACCCCGTGGGATCGCATCCGTCAGGCGCGCCGCGATGTCTGGGCGGCTGAGCCGGCCGAAATCGGCAGGTTGATTTCCGGCGAAGGCCTCAACATTCCCTTCGGCCCGATGGCCACCGCGGACGGTTACTTTCGCGCCGTCCAGGAGAGCCTTTGGCAGCTCTGGGTGCGGCCCGACCGCTTCGACGCCCCCGCCCGCCGTGCCGCCGCCGTCAACGCCCTGGACCTCGGCATCGGGCGGATCGGCCATTTCTGTCACATGAGCGCCAGCCAGGCGGTGATGGAGGACGGGATCGCCGCGGTCGCCGACGACGCCTTACCGCTCCAGGACGTACTGGCTGAGCTGATCCTTTACGCCGGGCGAATGTCGAGCTGGGTGGACCTCCGCATCCCCTGGTACGAAGCCAACGAGCTCACAAAACGTGCCCTCGGCCGCAGCGTCTAGAGCGCTTTGGGCTTACACGGCTTCGACTGAGTGACCCGCGCTCGTTCAGCGCAGCGCAACTTGAAGCATCCAAGCATTTCCTCCCGAGATGCCGGGTTGGAAGTGCCGCTAAAGAGCGGCCAATATCCGCTCTGCGTGATCCTGAGCGTTATCGAGGTGGAGCCGTTCGACCGGGCGTCCAAGTAAAGTACGGAACGCAATCTGAGCCTCCTGCGTGAACACTATTGTTCCGTCCTCTTCGATTGTGTCGATCCCTTCCCAGCGGAGCGACCGCAAATTGACGTCGTGCGCGTCGGCCTCAGTCCAGTCGTGGTGCAAGTCGAGCCGAATAACTTCCCCATCAACGGTGACGGGATAACCGCCCACCAAGCCAAGCACGCCCGGCATGTGCACGAAAGACGGTTTGCTTGAGGTGAGAGCTGCCAAAGCTTCAACAGCAGCCGAGGCGGTAACCCGATTGAAAAACTGATCATAGCGGAACGCAAAAGGACGGAACAAAATCTCTTCCGCCAGCGCGGTTCTATCTTCCCCATTCACCTCTGCGTGCAGTAGATGAGGTGGAGGCTGTCCGCCCGCGTCTTCTGAGAAGACGTAGTATTCAAATGCGTGTTGCGCCACGAGCCGAACACGAACCTGCGAGGGCCGAACGTTCAATTCTGCACACAGCCCATGGACGATCTTTGGGATCGGCTCCTGCACGTTGCCAAGACCACAGAGCGGACCGAAGCCAGTCTTCGCCAGCACTGGGTTCACCACGTCGGGGTACGACGCGTTGATCCATTTCGCGCTCAAGTCCGCATCGGCGAGGCGATCACGAAAGAGGCGAGCCAGCGACAGGTGCAGCGAGACATAACCCCCGAATGGCAGCTTTGGCGCACTGGATTCATCCACCTTCCACCACGGCATCAACGAGGCTGTTGTCAGTACAAAATCTGGCGAAAGACTGCGAATATCATTCACGAAACTGGGCGAGCCGACGTCAAGCTCAGCCGCCTTGATGTCTGGATAGGCCCCTTCCAGACCAGCCCCGATCATGGCGCTGTTGGCGCGTTCCCGTGCAAGCTGCCCATCACGACCGGCAATCACGATGCGATCAAACAAACCCGCGCGCGCCACTGCCTCAAGGATGTTCGTGCCAAGCTGACCGACAGAAATGATCAGGAGGGTAGGTTTAGTCATCGCTCGCCTCGCTGAGAAAGCTTGCCACCGTCGGCCCCAGTTGATCGCTGAGATAGCCCCCCTCCTGGACAAATACTGTCGGCAGCGACCAAGCCTTGAGCCTGCGCGCAATCTCTATGTATCCGTCAGGGGTGATCTTGTGTCCTGAATGCGGATCTGCCTCCAGCGCATCCACCCCGAGCGCAACCACCAAGGCATCGGGCTGGACGGTCTCTACTGCCCGTTCGACGCGGCGAAAGGCGGTTAAGAAATCCTCGTCGCGCGCATCCTTGCTGTAACAGACGTTCAGGTTGTGCCCGATCCCCGCGCCAAGTCCCGTCTCGTCCTCGCGGCCGGAATGAAACGGATACAGAAAATCAGGATCAGAATGCATCGACGCGGTGAGAACATCCGAGCGTTCATAAAAGATCGCTTGTGTCCCGTTACCATGATGGACGTCCACATCGATGACGGCGACTTTCGAATACGTCAAACGCAGCTCTTCAGCCGCGATCGCCGCGTTGTTCAGGAAGCAAAAACCCATCGCCCAGCCGTTGCCGGCGTGATGGCCCGGGGGACGGCAGAGCGCATAGCTTGCCGCGCCGGTCTGTCGGGTCAGCCGCGCCGCGTTCGCAGCGCACTGTGCCGACATGTAGCTCGCATCCCACGTCCCGGCCCGAACTTCCGCCGCAAGATCGCCAATATAGTAGCCCAGCGCTCCAACAAGACTGCGGGGTGGCTTGAGCTTCGATGGGTTAGTTTTGTCGGACAAAACATTTGGAAGCGCAGCGGCATCCTCACCAAACTCGGCGACCCAATGTGCGTGAATACCCCTCAAGAATTTCAAATAATCCAGATCGTGCACACGCTCGATTGGGCCAAGTCCGAGGTCTGATGGGGCATGCACAGTGTGCCTGCTTTGAGCGATCGCGGACAAAATTGCCGCCGACCGCTCAGGAACCTCCGGACTGGCAACAAGCTGGCCGCACCTTAAGAATCGAGCACCGCCATGGGCATTCTGCTTGTCCGACCAGAAGACCTTCATGACGGGCTCATGCCTGCACCTGCACTGCCGGCAGTAGTGTGCACTTAGCCCACGTGAGTTTCATGGATGAAACCCCGAGGGACACCGCTCAGTCACTGGTTCGCTCAGTTTTCATCCATTGCAGAGCCAAGCTGTGCCCGACTGCGAGAATGACTGGGCCAAGAAACACGCCCACAAAGCCGTGGAGCGCCACACCGCCGATCAAACCAAAGAACACGAAAATCGTCGGCATGGACAATCCGCGCCGCATCACCATGGGCTTTAAGTAGGTGTCGATGAAAGCAATCCCGATCAACAACACGGCCATAGGAATGCCGGTCGAGAGATCCATAGTGAACAGCCCGTAGATCGCCACCGGTGTGAAAACGACACCAACACCAATCTGAATAATCCCCATCACCAGAGCGAGCAGCGCCAAGACGCCAGCAGCCTCCATACCGAAGATCAACATCACTAAGCCGCCCGCCGCCGCTTGAAGCAAAGCAACACCGATCACACCAGCCGCGACGTTGCGAATGGTCTGAGAAATCAGTTCTGCAAGTCGTTCACCCTGCTCGGGGGACGCCCGGTCCATCAACCGAATAGCGCTGCCAGTCCAACTATCGCCGACGATGAGGAGGTACCCCGCTAAAACGTGCGCAGCCGCAAACACCAACAGGTCGCCGCCCACCCGCGCCACTCGCACCACAAGCCACTGCCCCGCAGAGAGGAGATCAGCCGAATACTGCGAAGCGCACCCAGTCAAATTGGTCGAAATCTCTTGCCGCCGCCGAAACAGCCATTCGCCAACAACTGGCACACTGCGTAAGCTTTCTGGAGCAGGCAAAAAGGTGGGCTGCCCAGACTTCACACTCTGATAAAACCCATTGCTCGACTGCACGAGACTGTCGGCCAACAACGCAGCCGGTCCCACCAAAAGTACAAACGTCGCCGTCGTAATGAGACTTGCCGCAACTGTTGCGCGTCCACCAACACGCTTCAGGAGCATGCGGTAGGCCGGGTACACAGTAACTGCAAGAATAACTGACCACAGAATGAGCTCGACGAACGGCTCAAGCAGTAGGTAGGACCAGTAGGCGAGCAGCGCCAAAAGCCCAAACCGGATGCCCTTATCGATCAGATTTTGCGACACAGCACCGGGAGCACCGCGCTTTACATCCGAACCGTCGTCTGGGGCGTCCGACATCAAACTAAAGCCCGTTCAAAACGTTCCGACAGAGTTGCTCTCCCAAGTTCCAACCAAACTCTCCGCCGCAGGCTCCCGCTCAAGCAAAACACCATCACAAATATCGACCACCATGGCGATTAGGAAAACCGTTCTGGCCCAACCCACTGGGCGTCTGAGTATCGGTCACCATGGGCCCAGCCCACCGGAAGCACCTCCTCAATCCGGGCCATGTCCGCTGCCCCCAAAGACAGTGCAGCGCCCGCCGCACACTCCTTCAAGTGATCGACCGAGCGCGTGCCGGGGATTGGGATGACATGATCCCCCATCTGCAACGTCCAGGCGCAGGCAAGCGCTGCGGCAGAAGTCCCCATCTCCGCCGCCAGCGCCCGGAAGCGGTCAGTGATCTCAAGGTTGGCCGATAGGTTCGGCTCCAAAAAGCGCGGGTTGACGTTGAGGAATGCAAGCGGCGCAACTTTCTCGGCATCCGGCGGACGGTCCGTCAGCATCCCGCGCCCAACGGGAGAGAAGGCAACCAAAGCAACGCCAAGCTCGTCACACGCCTGGATCAGGCCAAGCTCCGGCGCCCGGGTCGCCAACGAATACTCCGACTGCACCGCCGCAACAGGATGCACCGCATGGGCGCGGCGCAGCGAGGAGGGCGCAATCTCAGAAAACCCAACGGTGCGGGTTTTGCCCTTTTCCACCAGCCGGCCCAGCGCCTCGGCGACCTCCTCGATTGGCCGCTCCCGCTCCCGCCGATGGACGTAAAACAAGTCGACATGATCGACGCCCATGCGCGCAAGGGAGCCATCAAGCTCCGCCTCCAGATGCTCGGGCGAGTTGTCAAACACCCGCTTGCCGTCCCGCTGCGTAATCCCGGCCTTCGTGGCGATGTGGAACCGATCACGCATCCCGCGCCCCACCTTGTCGAGCCAGCTCCCAATCCACCTCTCCGACTGGCCGCTGCCGTAGACGTTTGAAGTGTCGAGATGATCGACGCCAAGCTCGAGACAGGTGTCCAAGATCGCATGGGACCCCTCTTCGGTCGCCGGTCCATAGAAGTTCGCAAACGACATCGCACCGTAGCCAACGGGGAAAACGTCACGTTCGCCGAGGCGGCGGGGAGCTGTCATGAATGGTCTCCAAAAGGTCTGCGATGCGCGTTCCAACTCGCGCGCAGAAGTCGAGCAGGCATGTCGCGATCACACGCAAAGATGCTGCGCAACCCCATGACCCAACCATACCCGGCAAGCAACGGCCAGGCGCGGTGCGATCGCGGCCACCATCGCAGCGCAAATCTGCCTCATCGCCCTCGTCCTACCCCGCGCCTAGGCAACCAAACGGGGCGCCATGTCCATGCGCGGCGACGTCCCGAACCGGCGAGAATACTCTCGGCTGAACTGGGTCGGGCTTTCATACCCCACCGCGAACGCAACCGCGGAGACGGCACGCCCCTCCACGCTCAGCATTCGCCGCGCCTCGGTCAGGCGCAGCTCTTTCTGAAACTGCAACGGCGAGGTTGCCGTCAGCGCCTTAAAGCGCTCGTGGAACGCCGACACACTCATTCCCGCGATCTCGGCCAACTGCGCGACACGCATCGGCCGCGCAATATCAGCGCGGATCGCGGCAATCGCCCGCCCCACCCGGCTCGCCGCGCTGTCCCGCCACAACAGCGTGCGCAGCATCCCTCCGTGCCTTGCCTCCAGCATCCTGAAGTGGGCCTCACGAACGTAAAGCGGCGCGAGCGCTTTCAGGTCTCGTGGTGAGAGGGTGGCCCGAAAAAGCCGCGCCATCGCGTCGGTCAGCCGCTCGTCCGTGGCCGCAACGTCGATGCACAAACCACCGGCATCATCATCATCAGCCGAAACACCCACGTCATCGTAGAGGCCCCGCGCAACGTCGAGGTCGATGGACAGCACCATCGCCACATAAGGTTCGGCCTCGCTCGCCGCCGTCACAGCCGCCACCACGGGCACGGTGTGGCTGACGATCAGCGAGTCGCCAGCGCCAAAGCGAATACATCGATCGCCTACGCAAGTTTCTTTCGCACCTTGGAGAACCAGGCAGACCACAGGGTCATAGATCATCGCCTCCAACTTCGTTGGTGACGTCTCCACCAGCACGCTGAGCCCAGGATGCGGGGTCGCAATCAAACCGTGCGCGGCGGCCTCCCCCCTACCGAAAGCCACGATTTCCTTGCACAAATCGTCCACAGCGCCCGCGCCCCCCTGATGCCGACCGAGCGTGCACCAACGCGAAGACCGGCGCGAGCAAAAATCGCACAAGCTGGAGGATTAGGCAGAAGCTTTGGAGGATGTGGCAGGCAGCCCCAAGGCCCACTCACTAGCTTGGCGAAAGGCAAGCATTGAGGAGCCAACCAATGACCAAAATCGCACTCATCACCGGCGGCAGCCGTGGCCTCGGCAAAAACGCGGCGCTGAAACTTGCTGGCGAGGGCGTCGGCGTCGTCATCACCTACCTGTCCAACGCCGACGCGGCAGCAGCCGTCGTCAAGACGATCCAGGACCAGGGCGGAAAGGCTGTCGCGCTTCAGCTCGATGCCGGCAACGTCTCCTCCTTTCCCGCATTCAAAGCAACGTTCGCCACCGCACTGCGCGAGACGTGGCACCGCGACACCTTCGACTACCTCGTCTGCAATGCAGGCCACGGCGTACACGCCCCCCTCGCCGAGACCACCGAAGCGCAGTTTGACGGCCTCATGAACGTGCACCTCAAGGGCGTCTTGTTTCTGACCCAAGCGCTCGTGCCAATGCTCGAAGACGGCGGCAGGATCCTCACCGTCTCCACCGGCCTCGCGCGCTTCTCAATTCCGGGCTTCGGGGCCTACGCGGCCATGAAAGGCGCCGTCGAAGTCTATAGTCGCTACCTCGCTCAGGAACTCGGACCACGCGGTATCGCGGTGAACACCATCGCCCCGGGCGCCATTGAGACCGACTTCGGCGGTGGCATGGTCCGCGATGTGCCAGACGTGAACGCCTTTATCGCGAGTTCCACGGCGATGGGCCGCGCTGGCCTGCCGGACGACATCGGCGATGCGATCTGCGGCCTCCTGGTCGGCGGCAGCCAATGGATGACCGCCCAACGCATCGAAGTCTCTGGAGGCCAAAGCCTCTAGCCAGCAGGCGCGCCCGAAAAGCGCGACCCAACACCACACTCGGTCCGCGGCCCCAGCCGGCTTATCCCGGTCGTGTCGCGGGCCGCTTGCCGGCGTTGTCCACAGGGTCAGCGTGGCTGACATGCGCTTTCGCGCTACATCACGGCGCCGGCGCGCACATCGCTTGCAGCGACACCCCGGTGTGCCGGAGCCAACAGGAACCCTGCCTTCATGTTTTCAATCACAGCCTACCGCAGCCAGTGGCTGGGGAACGTGCGTGGCGACCTCTTGTCAGGGCTCGTCGTGGCCCTGGCGCTCATCCCAGAGGCCATCGCGTTTTCCATCATCGCCGGCGTGGACCCCAAGGT
>CAKZYH010000353.1 GCA_937884725.1 uncultured Paracoccaceae bacterium | reverse complement strand
AACAGCGCCAACTGGTGGGCGCCAAGGGCACCGGCCGCTACCTCAAGCGCCAGCTGTCGGAGCGCGTCGCCACACCCCCTGCGTGCGCGCCCGCACCCCCAACTCCGCGGTGAGGCCGCTGCCCGCCTCGTGTGACACTGCCGCCCACGTCGGCAGTTTTGACCGACACCGCCCGCTCGCTTTAAAACGGCGATCCTCAACCAGAGTAAGTCAGGGGCGATACGTCATGCGTAGAGTAGCCGCCGCACGCACCAAACTGATTGCAGCCACAGTCCTGATGGCCGGCGCAGCCAGCCCCGCCATGGGCCAAAGCTTCCAAACCGCGCTGCCGCTTGACCAAAGCGATCGCTCATCCCTGGAACGCCAGCTCGGCCCGTTCCTCGACCGCTCCCGAACTGGCACCATCCAACAGGTCCAACTCCCCTCCGGTCGGCAAGTCACCATGCGCTCCTACGCCCCCGTCCTTCAGGCCGGGCGACAGCCCTGCCGCGGCTACCGGCTCGACCTCGCCGGCGAAGACGGCGTCATGGCCGTGGACGGTTTTCGCTGCCGCCGACCGGATGGCGCGGCCTGGAACATCGTCGAACCCGAAACGGTGATCAGCCAATCCGGCCCGCTCGACCTTCGAAACTCAGGCACCCCCGCCGCCGCACAGCCCGCACCCAGCACGCCGCTCCTCGGCGCAACCGAACCGCAGCCCCAGCGAGTCGCGTCAACTGCGGCGCCCGTGCCAAGACCCTCGCCCCTTCGCTCGCAACAACAAGAACTCATTGCAGCGCCCGAACAACTGGAACCCGTCGCCCCAGTCTCCGCCACTCAGCTGCCCCCTTTGGCCCAGAGCGTCGAGGAAACCACCACAAGCCTGCCCCTCAGCGAGCCTCTAACCCCGCTCGAAACCGCAGTCGAGCGGATCGAAGACACCGTCACCTCAACAGGTGACGCGCTCACCAGCGCCACCACCGAAACCCTCGACAGCGTGACCAGCGAAACCCTCGACAGCGCCACCACCGCGCTCGAGCCCGTCGCCGGTGCAAGCGATCAGTTCGCCGCGGTCACCGGGCAAGCCATCGAGCGGATCGAAGAAGGTGTTACCGTCCTGACCGCGCCGACCAACCCGGCCCCAAGCACAACGGTGCGCCAGGTGGCGGACGAAGACAGCGATCAGCCGGTGATCATGCCCATGAGCGCACGCGATCCAGCCGTCATCGCGGCACTGGCCGAGCTTGACTATCTCAGCCCCGGAAACCCAAGCGCCGCCACAGTGCGCGAGGCCATTGCCGCCTTCGCGCTGGATGAGCGTTTCGCGCTCCCCGTGCCCTCATCCGAGTTGCGCCAAAAGCTCAACGCGGCCGTCGACCGGTCAGGAACCCTGCCCTCCTGCGGCGCCGGCGCAGCCACATTGTGCATCGCTCAAAACCGGCAGTAGGCACCGCCCCTCAGCCCTTCACTCGTGCGACAGGCTCCTAGCAAGCCGAAGCCACGCGATCATGACTTGCGCCGCATGGCGCAATCTCGGTCGCTACACGGTTTTCGTGGAACCCAGACTTTCCTAGGTAGATATTCATAGAGATATGAAGCCTGCCCAGGAAAGGACTGTTCGATGAAACTCCTCCATGCCCTCGTCCTAGCGCTCGCACTGGCCGTCACCGCACCGCTCGTAGCGCAGGCCCAGCAGGCTGAAGGCGAGCCCACCGTCGTCATTAACTTGACCAGCGACGATGTCTGGACCGGCCAGATGGCGCTTGGCTTCGCGCAGAACCTGCAAGAAGCCGGCGCCAACGTCGTGATCTTCCTCAACGTCCGCGCTGTGACGTTAGCCAACGGGGCCGTACCGCAGCACGTCGAAGCCATGACCGGAAAAACCGCCCACCAAATGCTCACCGAGATCGTTGAAGCGGGCGGCCGCGTCTTTGTCTGCCCGGGATGCACCAGGCAAGCTGGCCTCGATGTCGCCGACAGGATCGACGGGATCGAGCCCGGGGGGCCAGAGTTCCTTGCCATCGTCATGGCCCCGGCCACGCGCATCATGAGCTACTGACACGCGCTAGCATCTCCCGCGCCGCAAGCTCGAAAGCATGGCGCTGGCGACACGTTGAAAGGCCGCAACACAGGAACAGCGTCCCATGAGCAACCCTGCCGAAACCGCGCATGCCGAGCATCTGTCCCAGGTCCAGGACCACTATCGCTGGCGACACGATCACCTTGAGGCGCTCTCGATCCTAAAGCGCGCCGAAGCCGCAATCTTTGCCTACCAGGCGCGGATCATGGCCCACGAGGCGGAAATCACGCAGCATGCGGAACACATCGCCCACGCCGAAGCGCCAAACCACGCTGAGCACGTCCATTTCGCCAAGGCCCACGCCCATGAACACAACGACGCCTTAATCGAAGCGATCCGTGCACTTGCGCCGCATCTTGAACAGAAGACCCAACCGTAGTGGCGACATCGCAAGCGGCCATAGCTGCCGAACTTGAGCGAGTCATGAGTTGGCGAAGCCTCGAAATCGACTGACGCTTAGATCACGCCCCCGTTCATGGCGTGATCTAACGCTCGGCAATCCGCTCTGCGGCCTGCTCCACCCACTTCTCCCGGTCGATACGCCCACGGAAGTTCAGGCGACCGTCCACCCAAGCTTTGTGCTCTTCGGTCCAGGACGCGATCTGCTCAAAGCGGAAAATCCCAAGCCCGTTGAGCTTGCCTTCCAGCACCTTGCCGATCCCTTTGATCGTCTTCAGATCGTCGACCTCATCCAGCTCCTCGCGGGTGTAGGCGGGCGGGCGTTCGCCCTCCCCATCGCTCTCGGCACCGGCTGAGGCCGCAACCGGCTCCACCGCTTGCGGCTCTTCTGGCGTTTGCTCTGCGGGCTCAGCCAAGGCCGCATCAGCCGCTTCGGACAAGCTGACCGTCTGCACGAGGGCCTCCAACGTCGCAGCCGGTGTCGCCTCAGCAGCGCCCACCCCTGTGTCCTCGCCGGCCTCCAGCGCATCAAGCAGCGCCTCAAACTCAGCGGCGCTCAGGTCCTCGTGCGCGGTCCCTGCGATGAACACCACCGATGTCCCAGCGCATCCGCCAGCACCCTCGCCCTCGCCCCACGAAAACCGCCCGTCCGGAGACAGCACGCCCGGCCTCAGCGCAATCCTGCGGCGGCAAATCTCGATCAGCTCACCCGCATTATGCTCTGCACAATCAGCCGGATAGCAAACATCCACATGCGCCACCGTCCCCCGCGGGGTCAGCTGGAACATCGTGTAAAACGACGCGACATTGTAAACGTCGGTATACGGCAGCCCCAAAAGATCGGCGACACACTCCAGCGCCGGCTCCGGAAGCCATCCGCCGCTTTGCTCCTGCGCGCGCCACAAGAGCGGCACAATCGCGCTCACCCGTTGGCTGCGCGGGTAGTCGCCGATCTTTGCCTGGACCCACAGCTTGTTTTCAGGCGTGAACGCGAACTCGATCGCCTGACCCTCATTCACCCGCTGCACCGCTCGCCCCTATTCCCAGTTCACCAAGCCCTTGCGCACCGCATACACATATCCGGTCGCCAAAATCACGACAAAGCCGAGCGCACCGATCGATCCCCCCCGGTCGCCAAACACGACCCAGGGCATCAGCAACACCAAACCAATCTGAAGAAATGCAAACAGCGCAATCGCGAAAAACACGCGAACATAAAACCGCATCCTGCGCTCGTTGTACTCCCCGTTGGCCTCAGGCTCCCGCCGAACCGACACCCCGCCCGCGCGCCTGGACTGCCAAAGTGCCAAAGCGACCGACACCAAAACAGCGGCGCCAATAAAGACCGCCAGAGCAGGAAACTGAGCAGAGATCACAAAGTTCTGCACGAGAAGAGGGACAACAGCGGGACCGGCAAACTCGCGTGACCCATGGATATCCCTTTAAGGGGAACTTTGCGGGAAACATGGCGCGAGTGACGGGGCTCGAACCCGCGACCTCCGGCGTGACAGGCCGGCACTC
>CAKZYH010000352.1 GCA_937884725.1 uncultured Paracoccaceae bacterium | reverse complement strand
ACCCGCGCCGACGTCGCCGGCCTCGTCGAGAAGCTTCGCAAAGACAAGCGTGTGCGCGTCGCAGAGCTTCGCATCATCGCCGCCGAAGTCCTGGGCGAAGAGCCGCAGAACCGCAAAAAGGGCGAGCACCTCGCCGCCATCCGCACCCACCTCGCGCCCGAGTTCGGCAAGACGGCCAGCGCGCCCGAGATGGCCGCCCACGCCTGAGCGCACCCCACACTGGCGGGGGTCCCCGCGCAAGGCCATCGCCACCTGGCGTAAGTGCCTTGCGCACCGCTCCCTTCACACTCCCGTCATTCCGCGCCATAGAGATTTTGAGTACCCGCACGCGACCGTGCGGGTCTTTTGTTTCATGGCAAGGGGGCGGCAAGCTCCCATCACTTCACCACAGGGAGCGAGACATGCGCGTCTATTATGATCGCGATGCCGACATCAATCTCATCAAGGGCAAGAAAATCGCGGTCGTGGGCTACGGCAGCCAGGGCCACGCCCACACGCTGAACCTTCGCGATTCGGGCGTTGCCGACGTTGCCGTGGCGCTGCGCCCCGGCTCCGCATCCGCCAAAAAAGCCGAAGGCGAGGGCATCACCGTCATGACGGTGGAAGACGCCGCCAAGTGGGCCGACGTGGTGATGATGCTCACCCCGGACGAGCTGCAGGCCGAGATCTACAACGCCCAGCTCGCCGGCAACATGAAAGAGGGCGCGGCGCTGATGTTCGCCCACGGCCTCAACATTCACTTCAACCTCATCGAAGCCCGCCCGGACCTCGACGTCCTCATGGTGGCGCCCAAAGGCCCCGGCCACACGGTCCGCTCCGAGTATCAGCGCGGCGGCGGCGTGCCCTGCCTCCTCGCCATCGCCCAAGACGCGTCCGGCAACGCCCACGACCTCGGCCTTGCCTACGCGTCGGCCATCGGTGGCGGCCGCGCCGGCGTTATCGAGACATCGTTCAAGGAAGAGTGCGAGACCGACCTCTTCGGCGAGCAGGTGGTCCTGTGCGGCGGCCTCGTCGAGCTGATCCGTGCCGGCTTCGAAACGCTGGTGGAAGCCGGCTACGCCCCGGAAATGGCGTACTTTGAGTGCCTCCACGAGGTGAAGCTCATCGTCGACCTCATCTACGAGGGCGGCATTGCCAACATGAACTACTCGATCTCCAACACGGCCGAGTACGGCGAGTACGTCACAGGTCCGCGCATCATCAATTCCGACACCAAGGCCGAGATGAAGCGCGTCCTCGACGACATTCAGTCCGGCAAGTTCACCCGCGACTGGATGCTTGAAAACAAGGTCAACCAGACCTCGTTCAAGGCGACCCGCGCGCGCAACAACGAGCACCAGATCGAAAGCGTCGGCGAGGGGCTGCGCGCCATGATGCCGTGGATCACCGAAAAGGCGTTGGTCGACAAAACCAAAAACTAAACAGCGAAACGGGGAGGGCGCTGCAAACGCTCCCCAACCAAAAAACGGCGCCGCGCACGTCGCGACGCCGCCTTCTCGCGGTAGCCGTGCGGACCCGCCGCCCGGTCAGGCTGAAAGCAGATCCGCCCTATCCAGCGGCCGGGTGACCATCTCAAGCCCGCCGCGCTCGTCCTTCGGCCATTCCGTCTCGGGCCGATCCGCATAAAGCTCCAACCCATTGCCATCCGGATCGGTGAGGTAGAGCGCTTCGCTCACCCCGTGATCGCTGGCGCCATCCAGCGCAATCCCCGCCGCCTCAAGCCGGCGATACGCATCAGCGAGCGACGCGCGGTCAGGGTAGAGGATCGCAAAGTGGAACAGGCCGGTCGTGCCGGGCGCCGGTGCACGCCCGCCTTTGCTGTGCCAGGTGTTAAGCCCAATGTCGTGGTGATAGCCGCCGGCGGAGATAAACGCCGCGCTGTCGCCATAGCGCTGGGTGAGCATGAAACCCAAAACACCGCAGTAAAAGGCGAGGGCGCGGTCCAGATCAGCGACCTTCAAATGAACATGGCCGATCCGGGTGGCTGGATGAACGGCACGCGTGGTGAGCCCGGGTTCCGGGCTCACCAGCGTTGTGGAGAGAGTGTCCGCCATCGGGTCGGGCCTTAGGCCAGAGCCGGATGCAGGCGGGCGGCGAAGGTGGGCTTGAAGGCGTAGGCGCCTGCGCCCAGCAGCGCTTGGACCACCAGCGTCACCGTCCAGAATGCCGGGAACTCCCAGCCGCCACCTTCCGCGGAAAACACCCAGCCATTGCCGGCGTGAACCATGGTGGCGCCGATCAGCACCGGAACCAGAAGCAGCGAGATGGGGCGAACGAATGCGCCGATGATGAGCGCTGCCCCGCCGGCAATTTCCGCAGCAATCACTGCGTAGGCGAGAATGGCCGGATAACCGAGGCTTTCAAAGAAGCCGACCGTACCCGGCACTGTGAACACAAAAACCTTCAAGAGAAGGCCGTGGGCGATGAGCATCACGCCGAGGCTGACGCGCAGAAGAAGAGCGGCGTAAGGAGCTGTGCGATTGTCGATCATGGTGACCTCCGTTGGTGCGATGATCCCCATATCGGCCCGCCC
>CAKZYH010000351.1 GCA_937884725.1 uncultured Paracoccaceae bacterium | reverse complement strand
CTTTGTCTGGATGGATTTGGCCCGTTTCGGCCCAGAGCTTGAGATCTTGGAGTGTTTCATCGATGGCGGTTGCGAATTGGCGTTTCATCGCCCAGCCCATCAGCGTCCCAAACGGGGGCATCAGATCAGCCTTGAAACCCAGATCCACCCGGGTGCCGCCCGGTGCCGCGCCAAGTGTCCAACGGCCGTTCAAACCCCGCACAAAGAACGGCATGGCTTTGGCTTGCGCCCGGTAAGCCAAGAGGCGCCGCCTCGGATCAAAGGTTGTAATTGTTTCAGTGACGTCACCAATGTTGGCTGTGCAGACTCTGCCTCCAACAGTCGCCCCCGGAAGGGGGGCGACGTCAGGGTTGGGGGCGGAGTGCTCCACAGCCCGCGCCCAGTCCCCGATGGTGGCATAGTCATCAGCGAGGATGGACCAGACCTTATCGACCGGAGCCTCGACACGCAGGGTGCGAGCGATCTGCATCGCTAGTCCCCCAGGCCAACGGTTGTGTCGATATCGAGTTGCTGCATCTGAAGGGTTTCAAGGTTTGCCACGCCTGGCAGAGCGCCGAACTCGGGCCAGGTTAGGGCCTCTTCATTGATGCGGTTCATGGCAGCCCGGTCGGTCCAGTAGTTGACCATGGTCCACTGTCCGTCCGGTCCCTCCGCGACGGAGCGGGCGACCAGCGTCCCGTATTGTCCCATTTTATCTTCGATGGGCCCCAGAGCAGCCTTTACAGATTCCGCCGTTGCGCCGGGCTGTGCGTCAAAGGTGATGATCTCCATCACGGCCGGTTCGCCCGCAAACGCCACGGACGGCGCGGCAAGCATCAGGGCAAGGCTCAACGCTTTGAGTTTCATCGGTTTTCCTTTCGAGCTTGGTTGTCAGATGGTTTGTTACGGCTTTCGGTCGCCGATATACTCACCGCCAAAGATTTCGGTGGCGGTTTGGAAGGTGCGGCGGAGCGTTCCGGTCAGAACCGGTTCGATCACCGGACCAGTTCCGGGGATCTTGGGGTCATAGAAGGCGTGGATGGTCACCAAGGTGCCGGAGCCGTCGTCTGCGAACTCATAGAAAAGGACGATCTCGCGCACCGGCAGCGCCATGGTCGAAGCATCGGCATCGACGGTGTAGGCGTAGGCGCGCGGAGGGTCATAGACGATAAGCGGTTCGACCAATTCGCGCCCATCGGTGAAGACGCAAATGCGGCGAGAGCCGACCCCCATCGCGCCCGGCGTCACGCTTTGTGAGTGATCGAAGCGAACCTGTTGAATTGTTGGATCGAACAGGTCGACCCGTGTGAGAAGCTTGGCGATCACGTCCAACGGGGCGCCATCAAAGCGCACCTCAACAATACGCCGGTGCATTGCCTGGGTGAGCGTTTGGGCCTTTGCGACCGCCGTTTGGGCCGCGACGGATCCAGAGGGCAAAGTGAGGGCGATCACTGCCGCGAGGGCGACAGCGCAGGTTCGAATGAACACGACGACACCGTTTTGTAACTTAGGTTACATAACGGCTATCATTTGCCCTGAGCCTTGTCCAGAGTTATATAACGCAGATTATAAAATATGCGAGATGCCCCATGGCCCGCCCAAGAGGATTTGATGAAGCCACTGTGGTGGATGCGGCCATGATTGCGTTTTGGAAGCTCGGCTACAGCGAGACGCCCATCGGGGCATTAGAACAGGCAACCGGGCTCAAGCGTGTCAGCATCTACAACGCTTTCGGTGACAAAGAGGGGCTCTTTCTGGCAGCCCTCGATCACTATCATGAAGCCGCCAAAGACATTTATGAGGGCATGATCGCCCAGGGCGGACTGAAGGAAATTCAGGACCTCTTTACAGCCATGAGTGCACCGGCAGCCGCCGATGCGCCGGCGCACGCCGGATGCTTGATGGTGAATACGGTTTTAGATGTTCGCAGGGCAAGCGATCCGGTTAAGGCCAAGATCGCCGGTTACAAAGCCATGCTCATCAGGTCGTTTACGTCTGCGTTAGAGAACGCGCGGCAAAGTGGTGAAATGTCGTGCACCACCGATGAGCGCGATCAAAGGGCCGAGTATCTGGTTGCTCTCCTATGGGGCGCTTTGGCCATGATCCGCGTGGAGAGTGAAACCACCGCCGCCGCCACGGTGGCAAAACAAGGCAATTTGGTCATCCAAAGTTGGACGCGGCGTTAATTGCCCGCCTGCCATTGACATTCGTCACCGTTCGGTGAATATAGGATTCATGGCACGCCAGATTGAATATGACCGTCAGAAAGTGCAGCAGAGCCTGACTGACCTGTTCTGGCAAAAAGGCTTTGCCGAAACCTCGCTGGCGGAGCTGGAAGCCGCCTCGGGGCTCAATCGTCGACAGTTGTACAACGGGATCGGCGACAAGCATGCCATGTTCGTGGCCGCACTCGATACCTTTACGGAGCAAGCTGGGCGACAGTTCCTGGCAGCGCTTGAGAGCAAGGATGCGGGGCTCGGCGACATCGAAGCGTTGCTGCGATTGTTCGCCCTCGCGGCCTCCACCGACAGTCCTCCAAGAGGTTGCTTGGTTTGCACCGCTTCCCAAGAAGAAATCGCGGGTGACGGTGCTGTATCGGGGCGGATCGATGCGTACTTTTCCAGAATTCGAGCCGCCTACCGCAACGCGTTGCAGCGGGCGACCGATCGGGGGGAGTTGAAACTCGACGCAGCCGCGGCCGACTTGCGAACCGACGCGCTGTTCGGCGTTCACGTCGCGTTGTGCGTTTTGGGACGCGCGGGGCGGCCCGGAGACGAACTCAACCGCATGGTGGATCAAGCTCTCAAAGATCTGCGTGCATAAATTTGACCAATCTTCACCGAACGGTGAATATGGAGACAGACATGCAAAACATACGACAGAACGCAATCGCCATAGGCTTAGCCGTCGCCGGGTTGGCCCTTGCGTGGCAGGGGCCGGCTGGGGCCCAAACCGGTAACCCTGCCATCTCGGCCGATTTCCCGTTTGAGCGGCAATACGTCGAGGTTTTGGGAAGCAACGTTGCTTATGTGGAGGAGGGCGAAGGCCCAATGGTCCTCTTCATCCACGGCAACCCCACGTCCTCTTACTTGTGGCGGAACGTCATCCCCTTTGTGTCCGATGAGCACCGGGCCATTGCTCTTGATCTGATTGGCATGGGGGCGAGCGACAAACCGGACATCGATTACACGTTCCAAGACCACTACGCCCATGTGGAAGGTTTCATTGAAGCGTTGGGCCTCGAAGACATAGTTCTGGTCTTGCACGACTGGGGCGGTGGCCTGGGGAGCTATTATGCCACCAACCACCCTGAGAATGTGCGCGCCTTGGTGATGATGGAGGCAGCCGCTCCTCCTGCACTGCCTGTGCCGTCGTGGGACGCTATCCCGAACGCTGAGGTCCGCGCCACGTTCCAGGGTTTTCGCGATCCTGTTTTGGGACCCCAGATCATCTTGGAGCAAAACGGTTTCATCGAAGGTCTTTTGCCGCAATCAATCCTTCGGCCTTTGAGCGAGGCCGAGATGAATGCTTACCGTGAGCCATTCCCAACGCCCGAAAGTCGTAAGCCCATCCTTGTCTGGCCCAATGAAATCCCCATTGCCGGAATGCCGGAACGCAACGTGGATCTCATGACGGAGGTGGCTGCCTGGCTTTCATCATCGTCGCAACCAAAGCTCTATCTGTATGCGTCACCTGGCCTGATCATTACACCCGATGCTGCCAAATTCATTCCGCAGCTGATGAACAACGTGCAAACCCGGTTTATCGGTAGCGGCATTCACTACCTTCAAGAGGATCATCCGGAGGTGATAGGCCGCAATATTTCCGATTGGCTCCGCGATGTTGTTAGCCGAGAGGAGTGAGCAACACTGCTTTACATCATGATCACGTATTAGTGATCTCTGACCTTCTAGGTGGATCAGTGGGCAGGCTCATCGTGATTGCGTTGCTGTTCCAGTCATTCCTGTTCGGAGGCAGAAATTGAGCTTGGCGGGTGGAGCGCTGCTGCAGCATTTTACCCGCCATTCAGAACAATTTCTTTGTCGCGCGAACAGCGTAGTTTGCAGGTTTTTCATTCGTGAAATGCTGCCCTCCAAGCGGGATATTGGAAGGAACGTCAGAAAGTACGCCGAGGTAGGCCGACCATCGGTTTGATCCTGGGAAGTAACGATAGAAAAGGCTTGAACCGCAGTGCTTGCAAAACCCCCGCTGTGCTCCGGTCGGCCCTTGATACCAGGTAAGGGACTCAGCTCCGCTCCCGAGTTCGACATCGGTTCCATCGATCCCCACAGGTGATGCGCCATGCCAGCGGCGACAGTCAGCGCAATGGCATACGTCAAACTGGCGGGGGACTGGTATGGTGAAGGTGATGGCGCCACACAAGCAGCGACCTGAAAGCCGGGAATGTGAGATTTGCCTCTCAAACTTCATGGGATGAACACTGCGGTTGCCGCCACCGTCACGAGGCGATTGACGATCTCAGGACCAAAGCTCGAACCAATCGCAAAGTCGGTCCGGTCAAGCTGCCCGGCGACCTCTGCCATGGTGGTCGCTGAGGAAGTTCTGATTGTGACAGCGAGCTCAATTGGAACAGTATTGCCACGTACGATAAGCGGTCCAGCGACATAGCAGGAGCTTTCACCGACTGGCGTCACGGTATCGCTCACAAAAGCGGCAGTAGGGAAGGTGTCCGATGTCAGCCACGCCGCTGTGTTCACCATCGCCTGTGACATGACGTCTGAGAGAGCTACAATACTGGTGGTCGTAATGATCTCAAATGATACAGCCTCTGGATGGTGTTCATCGAATACAATATTGGTAGGCCATTGACCAAACAATCCCGCGATGACGCGCTCTCCGGATCGAACTTCGAACCCCAAGCTGCTCCTTTCGTAGTTCACAGTGGCGGGCTTGGCATCGCTACGCGTCGAGAAGAGGCAGGTAAACATTAGAATTGACAGACACGGATACTTCATGATGTTGACCATCGAATCATCTGGCGGCCCAGTAGAGCCGCCAGATACTTCCGCTCCTTACATATCGACGTAGGTACCGCCGTAGACGTTCGCAAAGTTCTTAAAGTCCACAGCCAAGGCTTGGCCGACGGCCGCTGCCGCATTGCCACCCATGTCCTGGGCTTCGTGGAAGAAGATGCGCGTGACCACGAGCGTGCCCTCGTCCCCCTTGTCTTCCAGCGTCCAGACAACGAAGAAGTCTCGGATTGGGAGCGGCGCGGTGCTCCGCTCCGGGTCGAGATCGTAGGCGATCATTCGGTTTTCTTCGACCGCATAGACGCGCTCATAGGCTGTGCCCCCACCACCCACAAAGTCACACCGGCGGACAGAGCCCATGCCAAGCTCGCCCGGCGTTTCGGATGCCGAATGGTCCCAAGAAAGCTCTTCGATCTGTAGTGACCAGTTGGCGTTGCCGCTGTGAACCCAGTCCCAGACCACTTCAGGCGGTTCGTCGAAGTGAAGAACTTGCACCCCCTGAAGTGGGGCGTTGATGAAGCTTCCAACATATCCAGGTTCATAGGTGTATTTGGTGACAGCTTCTGTGCTGGTAAAGCGTGGCTCTGAACCAAACATCGCTGTCTGTTCGGGTGCGATATTGGGCAACTGTTGGGCTGATGCCACCATCGACATGGTAACGGTGACCGCCGCTACTGTAATAATATTTGTGAACGTGTGTATCACGTCGTTCTCCTTTAAATGTTGGGGGAAGCGACCGCTTGCGATCTCTCGGTCTCGTCAGGCCATCGCCTCATATTTTTGGTCCCGTCAGGCCAAGGCCTGACGAGCTGCGACGGCCTTCTTGCTGCCTTGGACTTTGAGCTTGCGGGGGTGAGGTGTGCCGGTCTCAGCGTAATGCTTGAGATCTTCGATCGAATCCTTGAGCGCGCCCCGGAACTGCATTTTCATCATCCAGCCCATCAGAACGTTGAACGGGAATGCTATGTGAGCATTGAGCTCCATGCGGACTTTTGTTCGCTGCGATCCGGCAGGTGTCAGCGTCCATGAGTTGACCAGCGACTTCACAAAACCCGGCATCTTTTCCCCGGTCGCCGAGTAGGCGACACGGTACCTGCTGGGGTCGTACTCCTCGATGGACTCGGTGAACGGGCCAAAGCTGGTTTGGCACACCCGCCCCGCAGCGGGAGCACCAGGCACCTTCGCCTCACCGAGGCGGGCATGGGACACATAGACTGACGAGGTCCAATCCCCAGCGTTGACCTACCCCGGACCGAGAATGGCCCAGACGTGATCAATTGGAGCGTTGGCGGTGATCTCTAGAGCGAGCTTCATCGTTCAGCCCACCACGTTCCCACCCATCGCGTAGCCACCTTCGGCGGTTTCTTCGATATGCACGTTGATGTATTGCTTGATGTCACCCTTACCGTTGCTTTGCGCAATCTCGGCGAGACTATTGGTAAGCTTGGCGGCAATCTCAGCCTTGGCTTCTTTCGACCATGCAGATTTGGGCACAGTCACACGAATAGTAGGCATCGGAGTCCCTTTCCATTGGCTTGCTGAGCCAAAATGAAGGCATTCCATTTCGATCAAAATGCAGGATATTGCAGGCTGCCCTGCATGAATGCAGGGTTGCCTGTGCTACGCTCTCGGCATGAGACCAAGTGACAAACTCAACTGGGATGACTTGAAGCTGGTCCTGGCTCTGGCCGAGACCGGCTACGTGAACCAAGCTGCCGAAAGGCTGCGCTTGGATCCCACGACTTTGCCTCGACGCCTGAGACGCATGGAGAAGTCTCTTGGTGTGACGCTCATCGAGCGCGTGAAGGGCGGGGTCGTTCTCGCGCCCGTGGCAAATGCGTTGGTCGAGACAGCGCGCATGGTCGAAGAGGTGGTCAACCGAACCCTCTCAGTCGACGACACACACGATGAGGTTTCAGGTATCGTCAAAGTATCCGCGACGGATTTCATGTTTGAACTGATCGCCCCAGAATTTGCGTCGCTGTTGGAGGCGCATCCAGGCTTGCAGCTCGATATGCGCCCTGGGAACACGTACTTGAGCATCGACAAACGCGAGACAGACGTTGCAATTCGCCTGGGTGGATCGCCGACTGAGGGGCTCGTTGGGCGGCGCTTGGCACCCATCGAAACGGCGGTCTTCGGTATCGGCATCAAGAATCTAAACGTTGACGGCTGCTCCTGGCTATCCTGGAATTTCCCCCGTGGCCTTGTTGCCAATGACGCCTTTATCAACACTGTCGATGCCAAAGCCCGGGTCGTCGCTCGTGTCGATAGCATGATCACCCAAGCCCGGTATGTGGCGGCCGGCGTTGGGCTGGCCAGGCTACCAATCGCATTTGTTGAGGCTCGGTCAGATCTGGTGGATCTCAGAAAAGTCGCCGATGCTCCGCCAGAGGAAGCTTGGGTCGTCACCCATGAAGAGCTGCGCAATGTCCCGCGGATCAACGTTGTAATGCATGCCGTGGCCGAGGCGTTTTCCAGGTTCTCCACCGCGGATACGAAAAGAAGCTAAGGTCAGAGAACAGCAAGCTAGGCTGCAATGAACGATGGGCCAATCTGCTGACAAAGCCCTGTTTCGCTATCGCTGCGCCCTGGGCAGTTTACGGGAAGTACGAAGATACTAAGCCTTTCGCTTCTGCGGATCGCGCAACCTTATCCCTTCCTTGATGGCAGCAATCGCCTCATGAATCCGGCGGTGTTCAGTCGCGGGAGATTTTACCGAGAACACGTGGTTCGTGAACATTCCCTTCGTTCCAGCCGTGAGTTTTTCCCACCGCACCAAAACAGCATTATCAGATTTCAAAGCCGCCAGTAAGGCGCTGGATGTGTCCACGTGATCCTGATCATAAGTTCTGAACCTCGTTTCAACTTCATCGCCGACGTCCAGATCCGTATTGGTCTCGATATCGGGCGAGACTATGAAGTAGCGCCGGCCGTTACCGACGGGCATCCATGCGCCGCGGACCGGGACATCCGCGATTTCTCCTTCAACCCGCAGACGCCGGTAGTTCTTGAAGGGAAGCGCGCACTCGAACTTCGGTGGCATAAACAGAACTTTGTCTGTGAGGGTACGCGACTTGCGAAAGAAGTTGAACGGATCGCCGAAGAGTATTCAGCGGAGGCGTGACAAGCCGCCGTTAAGCATCTTGATGACGCGGCATCAGCATACGAATACGTGACAGCCTCGGATCAACGACGTCCGTTCGCGCAAGGCGCTGCATTCTGCCGTTCCGGCTCGGAGCCGACTGCGCGGAAGCTATCAAAAACGGTGGTTTACGCGATGCTTGAGAGAGCGCCGGGCCGTTACGCTGGCTCTACCCCAACAACGACGCGATCACCTGGGCCGCTCTCAATCACGAAGCTCGGGCCGTGGAAGGCACCATCAAGCTAGAGCCGCTGTGATAGTCAACCCAAGCGGTTCAGCCGCAGATTCCATGGATTTCGTGATGCCGGCTTGCCCTCAGTATCGATACCCTGCCCGTCAATTGCGCGGATAACACAGATAGCCGTCTGTTGGGGGTATTGTCGGGGGTATCTAACTTCAAAATACTTCAGAAAGCTTGATAAATTCAGGCAACTGAGTGACTTTATCGAGGCTCCCAGCCGCACCATCAAGCAGTCCCAGGAAGTCCGGCACTGCGTAGAATTCCCAGAAACTATGGGTTTTTGTGCTGGTCGAGATCTGATCAGTCTAACGCGGTTCACTTTCGTCGGAGTGCTTCGGGGCAGACCTGGACGTATTGGCGATGATACCCCCAATGGTATACCCCCAACATACCGCTGAAAGCCCTCAAGATCCGTATCGCGAAGCCCACCGCTAAGCCGCGGCGAGCCTATGTTATATGGTGCTGCGGAGACGGGCGACGTGAAACCCTTACGTCCATGTGTTGGTCCACCACGATGCAGCCGATCGCAGCGCTAGACGAGCCGCGCTCGCGGCCGACCCCGACTGGCCGGCCTTTTTGACGCTCAGCGCACAG